>DATLIT010000262.1:0-12407 GCA_035539295.1 Terrimicrobiaceae bacterium
GAAAGCTTTCCCCCGTCATGTCGCGCTCATCATGGACGGCAACGGCCGCTGGGCCCAGCGCCGCGGGCTCCCCCGCCTCGCGGGACATGAACAAGGAGCCAAGTCTATCCGGGAATGCATCGTTTGAGCTCGCGCAGATCAGAAGGGGGAACAGTCAACGTCTTCGCGCCGAGTTTGTAGGCGACACAAACTTTGATGTTCTCAACGTGATCGAGCCCGTCGAGATTGGTGACGGCGAGCTCATCAATACCGTTAATCATGGAGGAATAGCGCGTCGCTACCGAATCAAACCAGCCACACCGCCGAGGACGACCGGTGGTCGAGCCAAACTCTCTTCCCATTGCGTGCAGCATATCGGAGATTTCCTGGTTCTCGGTGGGAAAAGGTCCTTCCCCCACCCGGGTCGTATACGCCTTCATGACTCCAATGACGCGATCGATCCGATGCGGCGGCACTCCGGTTCCCGTACATGCTCCTCCAGCGGTCGTATTTGACGAGGTCACGTAGGGATACGTGCCATGATCGAGGTCAAGGAAAGTGCCTTGAGCGCCTTCGAAGAGAATATTTTTGCCGGCCTTGATGGCTTCATGGAGGTAAACAACCGTGTTGGTAATGTAGGGAGCGAGCTTTCGAGCCGCCGAGAGATATGCCTTTTTTACTTCCAGGAAATCGATTGGCTTCTCACCAAAGGCTTCGAGGATCTTGTTGCTCTCCTCAACCTTTGCCTGAAATTTCTCCGAAAAAGTCATCGGGTAGACGAGATCACCCATTCGCAGGCCAGTCCGCTCCACCTTGTCACCGTAGCATGGACCGATTCCGCGCTTGGTCGTGCCAATTTTCTTATCGCCCTTGGCGCGCTCACGGCACTCGTCGAGCATGCGGTGATAGGGGAACACCACGTGCGCGCAATCGCTGATGAAGAGATTGTCGGCGATGGTGACTCCCTGCCTTCGCAGGCCCGTTAGTTCGCGGATAAGATCGATCGGATCTACCACCACTCCGTTGCCAATGACGCACGCCTTCCCGGTGCGGAGAATTCCCGAGGGAATCAGATGCAAAGTAAACTTCTTGCCGCCGATAATTACCGTATGGCCGGCATTGTTTCCGCCTTGACTGCGAACGACAATATCGGCCTCCTCCGTGAGGAAATCGATAATTTTTCCCTTGCCCTCATCTCCCCATTGAGCCCCCACCAGGATCGTATTTGGCATAACGCGAAAACTCACCAGTATTGGCGCTCGCGCTAACCTCGCTCAAGATAAATAATCCTGCCTTTGCGGCCGGAAGCTGACGTCGTATCCTGGGTCTGTGAAAGAGCCGCGTCCAACGGCCTCTGCTTGGAGTCACTTCTACCGCGCGCTGCGGCTGCGATGTCCGGCCTGCGGGGTTAGCCCAATATTTATTAGCTGGAAAAAAGTGCGCTCGCTGCGTGATTGGTTCGCCCCGCTGGATGGATGTCCGCGATGTGGATATCCGTATGAGCGCGAGCCCGGCTATTATTTGATGTCCATCTGGGCGATCAACTATGGAGTTGGCAGTGTGCTCGGCCTGGTCATCTATGGGTTTTTGGAATGGAAATTCAATCTGCCCATATGGCAGTTGCTTACGGCAGTGCTCGTGCCGGTGTTTCTTTTCAGTCTGCTATTCGCACGGCATTCGAAAGCTCTGTTCCTGGCCCTCGATCTCTTTTTCGATCCGCACGAGAAAGAGGATGGCAATGACGGCGGGAACGTTCCTGTCACGCCGAAGCCTCCCGAGGGCGATGGGCCTTCCGAGAGACCCGGAGGCTCTTGCGATGGAGCGAAGGTAGTGCGATAAGGCTCGCCCGATCATGCGAGTCCTTTGCCTTCCTGCCTTGCTGGTTCTTTTTTGCTGCGCAGCTGTTCACGCCGACGCCCTCGATCAGATGGGCAGGCCCGTCGACCAGTCAGTTGTGCCTGGTTCCGAAGTGAGGTTCAAGGTTTCGCTGCGCGGCGCGAAGGATAACGTAAAAGTGGCGAGGTTACGGGATGGGTCGCTCGTCTACATCGTTAAGCGGTTAGGTGCAGGCACCGACCGAATGTTGACCCCGGAAGAATTCTCGCGCTTCTACTACGGTCAGGAGGCCAGCCGTGGCTGGCTTTTCGTGATTTTCAACGTAACGAGCGCTGCCGGACTGGTCTGGGTGGCCCTTGGATTCCTCGGCCAATTTCTTTTCACCGGGCGTATGCTCGTCCAGTGGCTGACGAGCGAGAAAAGCAAGCGCTCGGTTGTGCCGGTTTCATTCTGGTGGATGAGCCTTGTGGGCGCCACCATGCTGCTCGTCTACTTCATCTGGAGACGCGACATTGTCGGCATTCTTGGACAAGCTACCGGTTGGATCATCTATATCCGCAATTTGATCCTCATCCATCGGTCGCGCAGCTGATGGGAGCTACGAGAACAGGCGCCAACAACGTTTCTATCCGCGGAATAAGCCTGATCAGGTTCTTAGTTCTTTTCTCTGTTTTTTCCCCTCATATAGTTGGGCATGGACGTTGGCTGGCAACCCCTCCCCCGTAATCAAGTAAAGATCCCCGACGGCTTTTGGAAGCGATGGCGTGACCTCATCGGAGAGACAACCCTGGCTCACCAGTTCGAGGAAATGTGCGCCGACGGGCACATGGAAGCGATGCTGCTGAATAGCCAAATGCATCGTGGTCGGGAACTGGCAGATCCGTGGGTGGACGCCGGATATTGGGGGGGTAGTGTCTTCTGGGACTCCGATTTGGGTAAGTGGCTCGAAGCAGCCTCAGCGCGGCTCGAACAAACTGCGGACGCAGCATTGGAAGCTCGCGTTGACGAGGTCATTGCGCTTTTTGAGCACGCACAACAGCCGGATGGCTACGTCAACAGCCATATTCTCACCTGGCGTCCGCAACACCGGCTTAAGAATCTGCGGGATCTGCATGAACTCTACTGCGCCGGACACCTCATCGAGGCCGCCGTAGTTCATTTTGAAGCGACAGGAAAGGAGCATTTGCTGCGAGTGGCGCGTCGCTTTGCAGATTATATCGATTTACGTTTCGGTCGAGAGCCGGGCAAGATTCGCGGTTACTGCGGCCACCCGGAGATTGAGCTGGCGCTCCTGCGCCTCTATGAGCTGACCAAGGAGCGCCGCTATCTTGACCTTTGCAGATACTTTATCGACGAACGCGGGAAGTCACCACCGCACTTCTTCGATCAGGAGGCTGTTGCGCGTTTGGACTCGCGCCCGTTCCGGCCAAACCATCCCGGTTCGCCCTATGCGTATATGCAGGCGCACGAACCGATTCGCCAGCAGACCAAGGTCGTAGGTCACGCGGTTCGTGCGATGTATCTTTTCGCGGCCGCCGCGGGCCTGGCATTCGAAGATGGCGATGACGAACTGCTCGCAACTTGCGAGCGCCTCTGGCAGGATGTCGTCACTTCAAAGCTGTATATTACCGGAGGCATCGGTTCCGCTTCAGAGAATGAAGGATTCACACGGGACTTCGATCTTCCCAACGAGAATTCGTACGCCGAGACCTGCGCTTCCATCGGCCTGTTTCTTTTTGGACATCGCCTCCTCCAGGCCCGACTCGACGGCCAGTACGGTGATGTGATGGAACGGGCGCTGTATAACAACATTCTGTCGGGTATCGGGGTGGACGGTCGTTGCTTTTTCTATGACAATCCGATGGCCAGCGCTGGCTCAAAGGCGCGAGTCGATTGGCCATGGTGGACTCCGTGCTGTCCCCCGAATCTTGCGCGGCTCGTCGGCTCAATTTCGGGATATCTCTATTCCCAGAGAGCCGACGCGATCGCCGTCCATCACTACGTAACGAGCGAAGCGGTCGCGGACGACTTCACGCTGCGGGTACAGAGCGAATTCCCCTTCGGAGGAAATTCCTCCCTCGAAATCAAAGTCGATGCACCGGTGGAGAGAACATTTTATTTCCGAATACCGGCGTGGTCTGGACGATCCAGCATCTCCATCAATGGCGAGGCGACGACCCCGGTAGTCAACCAAGGCTATGCAGAGATGCGCCGAGTATGGAATTCGGGCGACTCCGTGACGGTGGAGTTCGCGATGAAAGTGAGCAAGAACTTCTCCCGATTCGAAATTGACGTGAACCGCGGACGACTCGCCTTGAGCCGAGGGCCCCTGGTGTATTGCCTCGAGCAAGTCGACAATGGCCCTAACCTCGAGGCCGTCACGATTGCTTCTGACGCGAGCTTTTCTGCCGAGGAGCGTTCAGACCTACTCGGCGGAATCGTGGCACTTACTGGTCCCGCGGTTCGCGAGCAGACCGATTCCGGCGAACTATACAGCGACCGCCCTCCGACTGAGGAGAAAATCACCGCGACGGCGGTCCCGTATTACGCATGGAATAATCGCGGAGTCGGAGAGATGCTCGTATGGGTCCGTCGTGCCGTCGACTAGGAGTGGTCTCCACTCGATCCCGTAAACAACGAACTTTCTTCTCCCCATGAACTCGATACCCGGACGCTGGTGGCTTACAGCCGTAGTCGTCATCGTTACTGCTGTTCTGCTTTCGCCGTTTTATTGGGTGCTTGTTGGAAGCTTCATGACCCCCGCAGAGCTTTTCGGTGTCAATCAGAGCTTTTGGCCGAGAAACTTCGTCGTGGAGAATTGGTCGAAGGCCTTGGAGCGACTCTGGCCGCACGTTCGCAACAGTCTCCTGATCAGTACCGCCACTTCCATCGGGACGCTGCTCATTACAGCCCCGGCCGCTTACGGGCTCGTCTGGAAAAAGCCAATCGGTCGCAATGCGCTTTCCTCATTCATGCTGGTGACCCAAATGCTACCAGGCATCGTCTTTGTCATCCCGCTATTCATCGTCTTCTCCAAGATCAATCTCGTGAATACTATGTTCGGGCTGATTTTAGCCGACATGACCTTCACGGTGCCGTTCGCCCTGATTATGCTCTCGGCCTACATGAAGGAATTGCCATACGAGCTTGTCGAGGCGGCCCTCGTTGATGGGGCCGGTCCGTTCCGCGCCTTCCTTTCGGTGGTGCTGCCCATCACCCTTCCCGGCCTGGTCACTGTGGGGATCTTCAGCTTCCTGATGCCCTGGGGCGATCTTCTTTTCGCCTTGAGCCTGATTACCGAGAGCAGTTTGCAGCCCCTCACACTGGAGCTTTACAAGGCCTTCGGCCAATATGGGATCGATTGGGGTTTCCTGCTTCCGGGGAGCGTCCTCACGGCGATTCCGGCGTTGATCTTCGTAGTCTTGGCCAGCCGTTTCATTGTCGCGGGCGTTACCCGCGGTGCGGTCAAGTGAGCTGCCAGCTGCAATGAAGATCACCCCAAGGAAGCTGGTTCTCGAAGCCTCGCCCTACTTGTTCATTCTCCCGTTCGTCATTTTCTGCCTGATTTTGTTGCTTTACCCAGTCGTCTACAGTTTGGCGCTGAGCTTTCGTGAAGCGACCGTTGAAACCTTTGTCAGTGGAGAGATGCCGTTCAACGGCCTCACTCAGTATCAAGCAGCCTTGGCGGACCCAATTTTCTGGAGGGCGCTGACCAATACACTCCTCTTCGCATTTTTCAGCATCCTCTTCCAGTTCACCATTGGCTTTCTTCTCGCCTTGCTTTTTCAAGCAGACTTTCCGTGGAAGAACTTTTGTCTGGCGGCCCTGCTTGTTCCTTGGGTTTCGCCAATCTTGACAGCCGCCAACATTTTTAAAGGGCTCTTCAACGAAGTCGGCCCGATCAACCGACTTGCCCAGCTGATTGGGCTCGGTCCATTCCCCTGGCTGGCTGACCCGAGTTATGCCCTCCCCGCCACGATTGTCGCCAATATCTGGATCGGCTTTCCGTTTAATTTCATCCTATTATACGCGGGCATGCGCAGCATTCCGGAGGATGTCTACGAAGCCGCCAAGATTGATGGAGCGGGCTTCTGGCAGCGGGTAGGTTTTATTACGTTGCCGATGCTAAAACCAGTCACGGTGGCGGTGCTCATGCTCGGCACCATCTATACGGTTAAGGTGTTTGATATCGTCTGGATCATGACTGGGGGCGGGCCAGCCAATGGAACGCACCTCCTGTCCACTTATGCGTATCAGGTGGGATTTTCGGTGCTCAACTTCGGCGAAGCCGCAGCCATCGCCACCCTGCTGGTGCTGCTCGTGCTCTTGCTCAACCTCGTTCAATTTCTCCTCCAACGAGGAAGATGACTCTCTTTCTCAAAACATGTATCCTCCGTCAGCAAAATGAAAACCAACACTACCCTCAGAAAACCCCAGTTCCACCGTTTGGTGATGCTCGTCTCCGCTCTTGCCGCGTTCGCACTTGCCAGTACCAACGCTCAAGTAACGGTCGAGATCATTCATTATTTCAACGTGGAGGGCCAGCTCGCCTCCCTCAGCGAAATACAGAAAGAGTTTGAGGCGGCCAACCCGGACATCAAACTGCGCTTCACCTTTGTGCCCTTTGGCGAGCTGGTCAGTCGAACCCTGCAAATGGCTGCGGTGCGCAAGCCACCGGCCATTTCCGCGGTTGACAATCCCGATGTGCTCAGGGTCGCCAAGGCCGGTATTCTCAAAGATATCTCGGCCGACGTTGCCAAACTGAAAGTCTGGGAGGACATTTATGCCGGACCAAAGGCTGCCGTGAGTGAGGGAAATAAGGTTTTTGGCATGCCGATCGGCAGCAACAGTCTTGCCCTTTATTACAACAAAAAGATGCTCACCGACGCGGGCGTGACCTCGCCGCCCAAGACGTGGGCCGAGCTTAACGAAACGGTAAAGAAGGCCACCAAAAGCCCGGTTTATGGCATTGCCTTCTCCGCGGTGAATGACGAGCAGGCCACCTGGCAATGGGAGCCATTCCTTTGGAGCAATGGCGGGAGTTTGACCGACCTTGGTTCGGACAAGGCTACCGAGGCTCTCCAGCTTTGGGTGGATTGGGTGAAGAACGGCTTCGCTTCCAAGGATGTGGTCAATTGGAGCCAAGGCGACGTTCCGAACCAATTTCTGGGCGGTCGCGCGGCAACGATGGTGATGGGACCGTGGCAGCTCGCCAATGTTGAGAAGAGCGGTCTCGATTTTGGCATCGTCACCATTCCAGTGCCCAAAGAGGGCGAAAAGCCGGTTGTCCCGCTCGGTGGAGAGGTCTGGTGTGTCCTCAAAGGAGACCCTAAAGTCGAAGAGGCTGCGATGAAATTCGTCGCATTCACCCAGGAGCCTGAACGTCTCCGCAAGATTTGCGATACCTTCAATTACATCTCCTCGATCAAGAGCGTCGCAAAACAGCAAGGTGAAGCTAAACCCGCAATTCAGCCATTTGTTGACCAAATGGAGACGGCACGCGCCAGGTCCCAGGACGGTGGAGCAA
Organism: Terrimicrobiaceae bacterium; assembly: GCA_035539295.1. Lineage (GTDB taxonomy): Bacteria > Verrucomicrobiota > Verrucomicrobiia > Chthoniobacterales > Terrimicrobiaceae > DASTFP01. The sequence continues at coordinate 7,343 of DATLIT010000262.1, forward strand.
AATATCCCGAAATCTCATTGGCGACTCGCACCGCGATTCAGAAAGCGCTCACCGGGCAAGCCAGCGCCGCAGACGCGTTGAAGGAAGCGGCCGCGAAAATCAAGGAGGTCCTCGCCAAGAAGTAGAATCTCTCAGGGTCTAAGTGGGGCGACGCGAGCGCCCGCCTCTCTTGGAAGACAACGCCAGACAGAGCGCGACTGCTTGGTCGCGCAGGAGGTAGATATATGTTTCGTCGCGAGAACAACGCGTTGGTTCGCGAATACGCCAGCGAGACGCTGGTGATTGAACCCTGGGGCAAGGATAGTCTCCGCCTCCGCAGTACCATGCGCCCATTCCTGGATGAGCAGGACTGGGCGCTCCTGTCTGCCGAGAGTTCCGAGGAGCCGAAAATCTCCATCGGAGCGGACGGCGGAGGATCGATCACCCACGGTCGAATTACTGCCCGCATTGACCCGCGAGGGCATGTCGGCTTCTTCAATAAGAACGGGGAGCTCTTGCTGGAAGAGTTCATGCGCGTGAGGCTCGGTGACATGACCAGCGGCACAGGTCAGGTCGACCAAGCGGCCGTAAGCTATTTCAACAGCGCACTCACCATCTACCCACGCGAGTTCAAGCCGATTATTGGCGGAGACTACTCGCTGACAGCCCGCTTCGAATCACGACCCGAGGAGAAGATTTTTGGAATGGGCCAATATCAACATGGGTTCCTCAACCAGAAAAATTGTGTGCTGGAGCTCGCCCAGCGCAATTCGCAGGCGTCGGTGCCCTTTGCTTTATCCAGTCTCGGATATGGATTCCTCTGGAACAATCCGGCGATTGGGAAGGTCGCTTTTGGCAAGAACTGCACGGAATGGACGGCGCTTTCCACTAAACAACTCGACTACTGGGTCACCGTCGGAGACGAGCCCGCGGAGATCCTCGCCAACTATGCGGCGGTGACGGGCACGGTTCCGATGATGCCCGAGTACGGATTGGGTCTTTGGCAATGCAAGCTACGCTACCAAACGCAAGAGGAACTCCTCACGGTCGCTCGTGAGTATAAGCGCCGCGGATTGCCAATCGATATAATCGTCGCCGATTTCTTCCATTGGCCGTTACAGGGCGAGTACAGATTCGATCCTGACTATTGGCCAGACCCGGCGGCAATGGTTGCAGAGCTCGAAAGCATGGGCATCAAGCTGATGGTTTCTGTGTGGCCTACCATCGACCGAAATTCCTCCCAATTTGCGGAGATGCGCGAAAAGGGTCTGCTCGTCAGGACGGAGCGCGGTGTGATCACCACAATGGAGTTTCTCGGCGACACCGTCTTCTATGATCCGACCAACCCAAAGGCGCGCGAGCACGTCTGGCAGCTGGTCAAGCGGAATTACTACGACAACGGAGTCAGGATCTTTTGGCTCGATGAAGCGGAGCCCGAGTACGCGGTATATGACTTTGACCACTATCGCTATCACCTGGGCCCAAATCTTCAGGTGGGAAACATCTATCCACTGAAATATGCGCAAGGGTTCTACGAGGGTATGGCCGCCGAAGGGCAGCAAAATATCGTCAATCTTCTCCGCTGCGCTTGGGCAGGCAGTCAACGTTACGGCGCGCTCGTCTGGTCAGGCGATATCGATTCAAGCTTTGAGTCGTTGCGAAACCAGCTCGCCGCTGGCCTGAACATGGGCCTCGCCGGTATTCCATGGTGGACGACTGATATCGGTGGGTTTCACGGCGGCGTGAACAGCGATCCATCCTTCCGCGAATGCCTGGTCCGCTGGTTTCAGGTTGCAACCTTCTCGCCCGTTCTCCGGATGCATGGTGATCGGGAACCTCATGGAAAGCCTCTCTCAGATAGAGGCGGGGGCAAATGCGTCAGCGGCGCACCGAACGAGCTCTGGAGCTTCGGTGACGAAGTCTATGGCATTCTCGAGAAATACCTCCGCCTGCGCGAACGAATGCGCCCCTACGTCCGGGAGTTGATGACCGCCGCCCATCAGCGCGGCTCTCCGATAATTCGGCCCCTGTTCTATGACTTCCCTGCGGATCGTGAGGCTTGGCGAATCGAAAACTCCTACATGTTTGGGCCGGATATTCTCGTAGCCCCAATCTTGTTCGAGGGAGAGCGCGCACGCGACGTTTATCTGCCCGCCGGAACGCGTTGGATCAGCCATGGCAGCGGACAGGTGCACGATGGCGGCCAGATTGTTAAGGAGCCCGCTCCCCTTGACCATTTGCCGGTCTTTTTCCGCGAAGCGGGATCATTTCGATTGTAGAGTTGTGACGGAGGCAACCATATCATGATTACCAAGCAGGTTTTTGGGCGCACGGGGCACGAAAGCACGCGCGTCATTTTCGGAGGGGCCGCCCTGTCTGAGGTGACCCAGGAAGAGGCCGATCGCGTCCTCGACGTGTTGTTGCGTTACGGGGTTAACCACATTGATGTTGCCGCCAGCTACGGCGACGCGGAATTGCGTGTGGCTCCCTGGCTTCGCAAGCATCCCAGCCAGTTCTTTGTCGCGACCAAGACTGATGGCCGCACATATGACGACGCCAAGCGGGATATTCACCGCTCTCTGCAGCGTCTCGGCCGGGAACATGTCGATCTTATCCAACTGCACAATCTTGTCGACCCGATCGATTGGGATACTGCCTTGAGTCCGAAGGGCGCGCTGGAGGCTTGTGTCGAAGCGCGTGAGCAAGGCTTGGTTCGCTTTATTGGCGTCACCGGACACGGAAGCCAAGTCGCTGCGACGCATCTTCGCAGTCTCGAACGATTCGACTTCGACACCATCATGCTCCCCTACAATTATCTCATGATGCAGGATGCCCATTACGCAGCGATTTTCAATCGCCTCGTTGCCGTGTGCGAAGAGCGAAACGTCGTGGTGCAGACGATCAAGGCAATTGCACGTCGGCCCTGGTGGGGCCGCGATCACACCTGCGCTACCTGGTACGAACCATTCACGGAGCAGCGCGACATCGACGCCGCTGTGCATTGGGTCATGGCTCGAGCGGGAGTCTTCTTGACAACTGCAGGAGACATTCACATTGCTGCAAAGGTTCTCGATGCCGCCGATCGCTTCACGACGACCCCGCGCGAGGAAGCGCTCCAGGAGCTCACTTCCCGTTTGGACGCGATTCCACTTTTCGCTTAGCACTTCGCTTTGCTTCCGTCAGCAGGTCATCGCAGTGCTTGATTGTTCCGCATGAAATTCACCGATGGCCAATGGCTGCTTCGGCCTGGTGTAACTGCGCATTACGCCACCGAAGCGCGTTCAGTTACTTCTGAGAATGGTCGATTGGTTACCGAAGTTCCAGTTCGCGCGATCAGAGATCGCGGAGATACTCTCCAGGGACCTCTTTTGACGGTCACGCTCAGTTCGCCCATGCGGGATGTCATCCGCGTGCGAATTGAGCATTTTGCGGGCGATCGGGCACGCGGTCCGCACATTCCCATTGCTTCTCGCGCGAATGTGAGTCCCGAAATCAGGGAAAGTGCAGACTTCGCCATTTTCAAGAGCGGGGAATTGGCGGCCCGAATCAAAAGGAAGAACTGGGCGCTTACCTTCGAGGCAGGGGGCCGCGTGTTGACGACCAGCGGCTGGCGCGCAATGGCCTACATGCAAACAGCGAACTGGGGGAATCATGTCGTCGAGCAGCTCTCCCTCGGAGTCGGCGAATATGTTTACGGCCTGGGCGAGCGTTTCACCGCTTTCGTAAAAAATGGTCAAGTCGTTGACATCGTCAACAAGGACGGCGGCACCGCCAGCGAACAAGCTTACAAGAATGTCCCGTTTTACCTCACGAACCGTGGGTATGGTGTGCTCGTCAACGAAACCGGTCCAGTCTCCTTTGAGATTGCTTCAGAGAAGGTGGCGCGGATCCAATTCTCTCTCCAAGGCGAGAGCCTTGAATACTTCCTCATTTTTGGGCCGACACCGAAAGATGTTCTTCGGAAGCTTACTGCTCTCACTGGCGAGCCCGGCTTGCCGCCGCCGTGGTCGTTCGGTTTGTGGCTCTCGACATCGTTTACGACAAACTACGATGAGGCAACCGTCACCAGCTTTATCGATGAGATGAAGCGACGTGACTTGCCGCTGCACGTTTTTCACTTCGACTGCTTTTGGATGCGCGAATTTCAGTGGGTAAACTTCGAGTGGGATCCGCTCGTGTTTCCCGATCCGCTCGGAATGCTGCGGCGCCTCCACGACCGCGGGCTGAAGGTCTGCGTATGGATTAACCCCTACATCGCGCAGCGCTCGCGACTCTTTGCCGAGGCCGCGGCTCATGACTACTTGATCAAAAGGACCGATGGTTCTGTCTGGCAGACGGACCTTTGGCAGCCCGGCATGGGAATCGTGGATTTCAGCAACCCGGCGGCACGCGATTGGTTCGGCGCACACATTGCCCGCCTGCTCGATATGGGTGTTGATGCTATCAAGACGGATTTTGGAGAGAGAATTCCGCTAGAGGGCGTCGTCTTTCACGACGGTTCCGACCCGACGAAGATGCACAACTTCTATCCGATCGTTTATAACGAGACCGTTTTTCGGGCGATTGAAGCGAGACGTGGTCGAGGGGAAGCTGTTCTCTTTGCGCGCTCTTCCTATGCTTCGGGACAGCGGTTTCCTGTGCACTGGGGCGGCGACTGCTGGTCAACCTTCGAGTCAATGGCTGAGTCGCTGCGGGGTGGGCTGTCTCTCTCGCTGAGCGGCTTTGGCTACTGGAGTCACGACATTGGCGGCTTTGAGGGCACCTCTCCAGGTTTCATTTACAAGCGTTGGACTGCCTTTGGGCTACTTTCCTCGCATAGTCGTCTCCACGGCAGCGGGAGCTATCGCATTCCCTGGGCGTACGATGAGGAAGCTTGTGACGTTCTGCGGCTGTTTACAAAATTGAAGTGCCGTCTGATGCCATATCTCTGGCAGGTCGCGCTCGAAGCACACCGTGAGGGCATACCGATGATGCGCGCGATGCTCCTGGAGTTTCCGGAGGATCCGGCATGTGAGATGCTCGACCGCCAATACCTGCTCGGCGGTTCACTCCTGGTCGCCCCAATATTTACCGAGCATGGCATCGT
>DATLIT010000263.1:0-3772 GCA_035539295.1 Terrimicrobiaceae bacterium
GATTGTTGACATCGCCCACGCAATCCCTCCGGGGGACATTCGCGCGGACGCTTTCGCACTCATGACTGTTGCTCCATTCTTTCCCGCGGCGACGATTCACCTCGTCGTGGTCGATCCCGGTGTCGGAGGCGCTCGAAAAGCGATTGGGATCCGATGCGCTCAGGCGACCTTGCTCGGACCCGATAATGGGGTGCTCAGTTGGGCAGTGAAGGACGAGCGGTCACTTGAGATTCGTAGTCTCGAAAACCCACAAATCGGTCTTCCTCGAATGAGTGCGACCTTCCATGGACGCGATCTGTTCGCTCCGGCGGCCGCCTGGCTAGCGCGAGGACGGCCCTTTGCGGAGGTCGGGCCCGAACTCAACGATTTTCATCGACTTGACTGGGCGAGTGCGACTCCGGCCGCCGGAGGATGGCAGACAGAAATTGTCCACGTGGATGTTTACGGTAACGCCATCACTTCGCTCTCAGGTGAACAGGCGGCCGACAAGAACTACGTGATCCTGCCCGGAGAACGGAGAGTTGCAATCGCGCCATTTTATTCCGCTGTTCCCACAGGCAGTCCGTTGGCCGTAGTGGGGTCATCAGGCTTGCTCGAGATCGCCATCAACGGAGGCGACGCGGCCGAGGCCCTTAATCTTCGACCCGGCACTGAAATACTGGTTGCCTGATCCACGGGTTTGTCGGCGCGATTCTCCGTGACGGAGACACGGTCGGGGTCTATCGGAGTGCTATGAAACTCGACATACCTGTCCGCCAATTTGGCGGATACATCTTCGACTGTGATGGGACAATCGCAGACACGATGCCGATCCATTTCCGCGCCTGGACTCAGGCGATGGAGGATTTTGGGGGTAAGTTTCCAGAAGAGCTTTTCTATCAGTGGGGAGGGAAGCCGACCCCGGTGATTGTCGAGCACCTCAATGAGACCTTTGGACTCACCTTGCAAGTGGAGGAGACTGTCCGGCGCAAGGAGTCGTATTACCTCGAGGGCGTTCGAGATGCGCAGCCGATAATTCCAGTGCTTGAAATCGCGATGGGCATGCACGGAGTGAAGCCGCTGGCCATTGCGTCGGGCGGGCATCGCGAACCTGTCGAGGCCACACTCAAGGCGATTGGGATTCTCGACATCTTCGATGCAGTGGTTTGTGCCGAAGACTACGAGCGGGGAAAACCATACCCTGATCCATTTTTGGAAGCAGCGCGTCGGATTGGAGTTCCGGCCGCGGACTGCCTGGTATTTGAAGACAGCCCCACGGGAATTCAGGCGGCCAAAGCGGCCGGAATGCACTACGTGGTGGTGCCGACTCCTGAGCGGAAGTGACCGCCCGATGTTCGCGCTGACCAGCCCAGGTCACGCCGCCATAACGACCGGGCCCTGAGCGGGTGCAAGTCGTCGCAGTTTGTCGATGACCTCGAGAACGACTGCACTGGCAATCTCGACCTCTTCCCCGGTGTTGAATCGCCCGAAAGAGAAGCGCAGGCTGCTGCGCGCACGATGATTTGAAAATCCCATCGCTTTCAAGACGTGCGAAGGGTGCACCGATCCGCTCGTACAAGCGGAACCCGCGGAGCAGCAAATTCCGCGCTCATCGAGCAATATGAGCGCGCCTTCGCTCTCAATGCCGTCAAACGAGATGTTCGTTGTATTTGGCAACCGATGTTCACGCTCTCCATTTATCTCCGCGCCAGCGACAGATTTCAGGACCGACTGCTCAAAGCGGTCCCGCAGCCCTTTTGTCTTGCCGGGATCGGCGCTGAGAAGGGCGGCGGCGATTTCGGCGGCTTTTCCCATCGCAACGATGGACGAAACATTTTGCGTGCCTCCGCGGCGTGCGCTTTCCTGACTGCCGCGAAGCCACGGCGTGAAGCGCGTGCGTTTGTGGATGTAAAGGGCTCCGATACCTTTCGGACAATGGAGTTTGTGTCCAGACACCGAAAGAAATTGCACGCCGAGCTCGCCAACATTGAGCGGGAGCTTGCCGATTCCCTGCACCGCATCCACGTGCAAGGCGACCTTCCGTGCACTGGTAAGACGGGCAATTTCTTGGATCGGAAACAAGACACCGGTCTCATTGTTGGCCCACAACAGTGTCACCAAAGCCGTGTCCGGCCGTATCGCCGATTCCAGCCGCTCGGTATCGAGGCGCCCAAGCTCGTCTACTGGCAGCCAGGTAATTTCATAGCCGCGTCTTGCCAGATGTTCGCAGAGTTTGATCGTTGCGCTGTGCTCAACGGCGCTCGTGATGATATGCGTTTTGTCGGGATCGATGGAAACTGCCGAAAGGATGGCGGAGTTTATCGATTCGGAGCCACAACTTGTGAAGATCAGCTCGTCGGGCGCACAATGAAGAAGGGAGGCTAACTGCTCCCTGGCGGTGTCAAGGGCCGCGGCCGCTCGTTTCCCCAATGAATACACGCTCGATGGATTGCCGTATTCCTCGCGCAACCATGGCATCGTCGCTTCGAAGACTGCCGGGTCGACCTGCGTGGTCGCATTGTTATCGAGATAAATGGTTCGCTGGTGATTGACGCTCATGCGGGCAGTCCTTCATCTTATGTGCAGCGTCGAGATATGGCAACAGACAGAGTCATTCGCCCAGAAATTCTCGACCACTTACCTTCGAGTGATAGTCGCGCCGGACGCGCTCGGCGCGACCTTCGCACGATCAATGCCCTCATGGGGAATGTTCGTTGGATCGGTCGGGCGTTGGGTGACGCTATGAAGAACTCCGCTCTGCCGCCGACGGCGCGTTTGGTTGAGCTTGGCGCCGGCGACGGAGGCTTGTGCCGCAAGGTGGTAGGCTGGTTTCCCAGCGCCAGGATCACGGGGTTAGACCTTGCGCCGCGACCGCCTGATTTGCCGAAGACGATTTCCTGGCGCCAGGGCGATCTCCTGGACAATCTTCCTCACTGCGAGGGCGAGTGCGTCTTCGGCGTAATGATCTTGCATCATTTTCGGGACGACCAACTCGGTAAGCTCGGCGAGACTGCATCCGGTTACAGGGCGCTCTGTTTTTGCGAGCCTTGGCGGGCTCGATTCCCGCACCTGCTCGGTTTGCTCATTCGACCTCTCTGCGGCAGCGTCACGCGTCATGATCTGCCCGCGAGTATCGACGCAGGCTTTGTTCGTGGCGAACTCCCGCAAGCCCTTGGTTTAAAAAATTGGGAGATCCGCGAATCCATCGACTGGCGAGGTTCGTTGCGTCTATTAGCATGGAAAGGGTAGTCACGATCGCCGGCGGCGGGTTGGCGGGACTCTCGCTTGGCATCGCGCTCCGCCAGACCCGCGCTCCCGTCATTTTGCACGAAGCTGGAGTTTATCCACGGCATCGCGTCTGTGGAGAGTTCATCAGCGGGGTGTCACCTGCCGTCCTCGAGACCCTCGGAATCGCCGACCTCGTCGAGGACGCGAGAAGGCATTTTTCGAGCGCATGGTATTTTCGTGAACGTCAGGTTTACAGGAGTGAGTTGCCGACGGCCCTCGGCATTTCTCGCTTCACGCTGGACGAAAGGCTTGCTGTTCGGTTTCGTGAGCTCGGCGGGATTCTCAAGGAGGGCTCCCGAATCAAAGGAAGAGCAGGTGCCGGCATCGTTTGGTGCGGGGGCCGCAAACCGACCAAAGGCCGTTGGATCGGTCGGGCGTTGGGTGACGCTATGAAGAACTCCGCTCTGCCGCCGACGGCGCGTTTGGTTAGCTTGGCGCCGGCGACGGAGGCTTGTGCCGCAAGGTGGTAGGCTGGTTTCCCAGCGCCAGGATCACGGGGTTAGAC
>DATLIT010000264.1:0-2550 GCA_035539295.1 Terrimicrobiaceae bacterium
CTATGCTTGCTTTGGTGGAGGCAATCGGCGGGCACGAAAAAGCGCAGGCGCTCGCTACGGAGCTAGGGGTGCCCTCATGGAGCCTGGCGCACGACAGCTCGCTTTTCGGACTCACGGCCAATCGAGCATGGAACTATCTCCTCGACAAAGCGGCCTTCTGGCGCCACGAGCGCTGGAGCGTCGAAGTGTGGGATGGCATGGACGACATCCCTCTCGCGTTCGCGGCGGACGCCTGGTCGCGTACCGGCCGGGTCAGCATCGAGGCCGCGGCTTCCGGTCCCGTGGCGCTCTGCAGCGGGTTGGTGCTCCTGGCGCAGCCTGCTGCCGAAGGCAGATCGCGCTTGCCGCTAACGTCCAATCTCAAGCCGGTGCAGCAGCTCGACCGGACGCTGTCCGAGATCGCCGAGCGCTTCGGCGCGGCGCGATTCGAGTGGGTCATGATGGAACTGGAATACGCAGGCTCTACGAGCGGCGTGGCTAGTGACGGCGCTCAAGGTCAACCAAGCCTGCCGACCGACGCTCCGGGAGGACCTTAACGCCACCACGATTGAACTCTATGAAGGAGCCAGCAGATGCTGCCGCGGTGCGTATATTTCCTCCGGCAGTGCCGCTTTTGAGTATTCTCCTCGGAATTGGCCTTAACCGTCTTTGCCCATTCAAGTTGCCGCTGAAGCTACCCCGGCTTGCGCACTATGAAATTGGTGGAGCGATCGTCTGTTTCGCCGTTCTTGTTCTCGGTCTCTACCCTGTCATTCTCCTGCGTCGCACTCGACAAAACGAAAACCCCTGGACGCCGACGACCGAGATCGTGAAAGACGGCCCCTTCAGATTTACACGTAATCCGCTGTACTTGCAGATGGTCTTGGGCTGTATCGGGTTTTCAATCATCCTTAGAAATATCTGGATCTTGCTATTGACCCCGCTCTGCGCATGGGTGCTTCAGATATTCGCCATTCTGCCCGAGGAAGCGTATTTGGAGCGGAAATTCGGGGAGAGCTACCGATCATACAAACGCCGCGTCCGTCGTTGGCTTTAGACTAAGGTATCATTGCCTATTTTCTTCCGCCCCTCACATGCCGTGACGCTGAGACGACATTTCTCTGCGAGGCGGCCATTCAGGAGTCCAGCCAGTCGGTTAGTTATGGAGGACTGCGCAGCGTAGCGGGGTCCACGCGCCGCGGTACCCCTCGGCCATGCGGAACGGTCACAACAGGCAACGTCTTCCCTGAGTTTCGCTAACTGAGCCCGCCGCTTCTAACCGGACTCATGCCTTGCCAATGGAGAAAGTCAGGCTCTCTTCACTCCTGATTCGAAAGAACGTCCCTGACAAATGCGTCGGTCTTTTCGAACCAAGCATCGGCGAACTGGCCTGCAATTTCAGAACCCCTATCAAAGCTCAGCACGACCAGACCGGAGCCGACCAAATGAGCGTCAAGATCGTAATAGATAAAAAGGGCAATATCCTGAGTAGATCGCTTTCCTCGGATCGTCGTGCGAAGCGAGCAATAGCGTCCCAGCGCAAGCCCTCGCGCCACCTGATCCTCCACGCTGTCAGCCTTACCCTTGGAGCCGTAGCCGATCACGCGCAGGTAACGGCAGATCTCCGAATAGCTTTCGAGGAAGAAGCAGGCGACGTCTTCGTCGGCATCAACAAGCTCCGCGCGATCTCGGTAAATACTGGCCGCCCAATCTCGATCCTCGCGCAGGCTCATACGAAAACGAAGCAAGTTTTTCGAAATGTCGCAAGTCAGGTCAACTGTTAATCGCAGGATCGAGGCAACCTAATTTGCTTGACCTTCGCCGGGTCCTTGGTTTCGCTAGGCACGCTGTCTGGAGACGCGGAGTTGTTCGGACCCGCTTGTTTCGACTCATGTATGTTTTCGTTGGACTCGCTCGGCCACATTAATGTCGTTGTGACCGATCTCGAAGAGGCGACGAACTTTTATCGGACACTCTTCGGTGCAGGCGCGAGCAAACCTTCCCGCATTTCAAAAATCTCGGATTTGCACGGTCAGCCGGTTTTTGGCGGAGCCGGAATCCGTAGATGTGAGTATTCGCTTTCTCAAGGTTCCTTTTAGCCGGTCGGAGGATTTGTTTTTGGAACTGTTCCTTTCATAACCCGCCTGGGCGGCAGGAGATCTCGCCTCGACGAACCAACGACGTGGGCGGGCCGAGGCACGTTTGCCTGCGGGTCACCAAGATCGACGAAGTGTTCGCGCATGTGAAGTCTGTCGACGGCGTGCACTTGATCAACGAGTCACCTGAGTACCGGCCGTATTTCATCAGCCCGATCAATCCACGCGCCATTGAACTTCCTGGCGCAGACCGCGACACCGTAGAGGCGAAGGAAGAGATTTGCGACATCGTCAAAGGGATTCGGTTTTTCTATGCCATCGACCGTTATGGCATCGAATGGGAATTTGAAGAGGGACACGCCGACATCGGCACCGCATGAGCGTCGGCGCGGCCTCTCCGCCGGTCGCCCTATCAACAACCTTCATCCGGCAATTCTCCTAGTTTCATGAAAGCACCGATTCCCGACATCTCCAG
>DATLIT010000265.1:0-3143 GCA_035539295.1 Terrimicrobiaceae bacterium
CTTCTTCTTCCTAGGGACTTCATTAATCCCGGACGTGACGCCCGGGACGCTTTTGGTCACCGTTGTAGCCAATGCGCCCGGCTCGTATTTGGAGTTTCGCCTTGATGGGGAGATTGGTATCTACAGGGAAGTTCTCGAGCTGCAGCCTTACGTCCTGCTCGGCATAAACCTTGGCTATAACACAACCGATTATTATGGTTGGAACAACTTTCAATTTGGTCTCTTAGCGAGTTGGAGGATTAATCAATTCGTCACGATATTTGCAGGAATCAATTACAGCGTCGCCTTGACTGCCCTTCACCAAATCGAACAAGGAAATGAGGTCTGGGCCAGCGGTGGACTAATGTTTAGCTACTGAGAATGGCCCAAGTTCGAGCCTTAGAGCCCGGAGGTTTCGCAGACATCCTGGATCGCGCGCTGAATAGCTTCGGTCGCGCGTTCCAACTGTGCGCCTGTGATACACAAGGGAGGAATAAGGACGATTGTATCCATAATCGGACGCGTCAGCAGACCGTATTTGCGCGCCGCGATGCACACCCGAGCGCCGGTTTGCTCCTGCCAAGGGAACCGTTCTCCGCAGCTTCTACGGACTTCGATGCCTGCGATCATTCCACATTGGCGGGTTTCGGCGACGTTCGGAAGCTTGCGCAAGCCAGCTAGTAGTTGCTTCAGCAAGGCAATTTTGCCCTTTAACGATTCCAGGACATTCTCCTCTTCGAAGATCTCGAGATTCGCAAGGGCAGCGGCGCAGCCGAGCGCGTTTCCGCAATAGCTGTGACCATAGAAAAACGTCTTGAGCTCCTGGTATTCGCCCAGGAAGGCCTCATAAACACCTTCGGTGGTCAGAGTTGCGGCGAGGGGAAGATAACCTCCGCTGAGACCCTTGGCCAGGCAGAGAAAGTCGGGAAGAACGCTCTCGTGCTCGCAGGCGAAAAGTCGTCCAGTTCGTCCAAAGCCGGTGAGAACCTCGTCGAAGATGAGGAGCACATCGTTGGCGTCGCACCACGCGCGCAGGGAGCGAAGCATGCCTGGTGGCCACAGGCGGATTCCCGCGGCCCCCTGGACCAGAGGTTCAACGATCACCGCGGCGAGGCAGTCAGGAGTCAGCGAAGAGATCGCATCGAGATTTGCCGCCCGCTCGACAGGAAAATGGATGGAAGCGAATCGGCTCGTGAAGGTGTCGACTCCTCCGAGGCTGGCTGCGCCGGTGGTGTCGCCGTGATACGCATTTTCGAAGGCTACGAACCGGCACTTTTCCGGCCGGCCGCGCAATTGCCAATATTGAACTGCCATTTTTACAGCCACTTCCACGGCCGTGGACCCATCGTCGGAATAAAACGTGCGGGTCAAACTGCCCGACGGAAAACATCCGGCAAGTTTCTGGGCGAGTTCGATGGCGGGGGCATTGGTTGAGCCCAGGAATGAGACGTGTGCCACTTTGTCGAGCTGCGACTTGATGGCCGCATTAATGACGGGATGGTTGTGACCATGGATGTTTGTCCAGATCGACGAATTGCCATCGATGTATTCACGACCGTGGCTGTCCCAAAGGATGGACCCCTGGCCCTCGACCAGCACAATGGGTTCGTGATCGGGCGCACACCATGCCTGCATTTGCGTGAAAGGGTGCCAGACATGCTGCTTTTCGGCGGAAATGAGGGGGTCGTTATTCACACGCGCAGATCATGGGGCGGTTGACATAGCCGGCTCGACAACATTTTCTCTTCGAGGTGCCCGCGCTAGGGAAAATCCTGCTGTATCTGGTGGTTGTTGTGCTTCTTGGGGCCATCCTCTCGCCTCCGATTTACTGGATGCTCCACCCTGCGGTGGATTTTCCATTCTATCGCTATCTCAGCCGCGTGACGCAGGTCACGGCTTTCATCTTGCTCGCTCCACTGCTTTTCTGGCTCGGAATTCGTAGCATCCGGGAGTTTGGCCTCAAGCCAAACCCGCACGCAGTTCGGGACGCATTTGCAGGTGTAGCCCTTGCCCTGGTTCCCGGGGCGCTACTTGCCAGTCTTTACCTGATATTCGACGTTTATCGAGTTAAGGACGATCTCGTTCGTTGGCTGCCGCTTCGCATTGCGATGACTGCCGGGTTTGTGGCCCTGGTTGAAGAATTTCTATTTCGGGGCGTTTTGCTTGGGCTGGCGACCAGAGCGTTCGGACCGTGGCGCGCCGCAACAGGAGTTTCGCTGGCTTTTGCGGCGGTCCACTTTTTACGGCCCGGCAAACGGGAAGACTCTGTGGTGGAGTGGTGGTCGGGATTTGCCCAGATCATCGGATTCATCAATGCCGTGCCGCCACCCTGGCTTCTTTTCTCCGCCTTTGTTTCTCTGCTGATTGCTGGGTTGATTCTTGCAGGCGCCACGCTCTGGACACGCTCGCTTTGGCTGGCAATTGGGCTGCACGCGGGCTGGATCTTTTGCCAGCAAACTCTTCAATGGCTGGCGAAATATCGCGTGAAGCCACCAGAGGCTTTCTGGCCTTGGATTGGGCCGAACGTGGTCAGCGGAGCCGTGCCTACCGGGCTACTCCCACTCGGGGCGCTCGCCTTGACCAGCCTCGGCCTTTGGTGTTATCTCAGGAATGCCTCTGCGGACTCGCGTAGTTCTTGAGACGCTGGGCGACCTGTTCTTTCCGCGACACTGCGCCGGCTGCGCGGTGGCGATTCGCTCGGGCTGGTTGTGTAGAGACTGTTCGGATTCGCTGATCGCAGTGAAGCCCCCCCGCTGCGAAACCTGTTCGCGACCGTATTCCGGATCGCTTGAGTCGTTTATTTGTTCCAACTGTCGAGGGAAGGCATTTCATTTCAAGCATGCGGTGGCGGTGATGCAGTCGCGTGGGGTGATGCGTCAGCTCATTCATCGCTTCAAATATGGCGGCGAGACATGGCTCGCGGAACTGCTTGGAGAAATTCTCCGGCAAGGGCTGCGCGATGCCAGACTGATTGGCAAATTTTTTGACGCGGTCGTGCCAGTGCCGCTCCATCCTTTGCGGAGAAGGGAGCGGGAATTTAACCAGGCGGAAGTTCTGGCTCGCGACCTGGCGCGAAACCAAGGGTGGGAGTTTTGTGACATCCTCCAGCGAATCCGCTACACTGTCACTCAGACGCACTTCGATCGCCGGCGTCGCATGAAAAA
>DATLIT010000266.1:0-3722 GCA_035539295.1 Terrimicrobiaceae bacterium
GGTTTGTATTGTGTAAAGGGCGAGTTGCCCTCGCCACCAATCTTCGGTCCTCGGTAGACGTTGACGCCCCAGGCGTCGAGTTTGCTTAGCTTGCCCGACTTTTCACCTTCCTTGATCGCGGGCCAACTGGTTTCCGGCGTGTAGTTATCGGTAATTGCAGTCATCAGGAAAGGTTTGCAGTTCATCGAAACCCCGGCACGGTCAGCACGATCAACCAAGGCCCCGAAATTCGTCCAGAACTGTGGGTTATTGGCCACATCGTCAAAGATCTCGTTGCCGATGCAATAGCCCAAGACCGCCGGATGCCTAATGGTGCTTTTCACCATCACTTCGTAATCGTTGAGGTAGCGCTGGTAGGCTGGCCCACCGGCGGCGATCACTCCGCCCTGCACATACGAGAACATCACCACGTAGATCGGATTTGTCCCGCCATTGTAGCATTCATCTAAAAAGGCTTTCCAGTTGCCGCACGACCCGGGCGGGCCGGCGTTGAGATGTGGATTGCCCGCGTAAAGCTTGACGGCATTGATGCCTGTAGTTTAAGACAAAGTAATCTCCATAGGGCGGATTCTCGGGCTTCGCACCAATGGGAACTGGCGAATAATTCATTCCCTTGATGACCATTTTATTGTCCACAAAGAGCTTAAATCCGTCGGTCGTCACATCCGTTGAATAGGATGTTGGAGCAAAGAACGTCGCAAAAAGGAGAACTGCGAAACGCACGAGGCACCATGCGAAACTGGGGGAAAAAACGCGAAAACAGCTTCATAGCGTTCGCTGCGGAACACTAGCGGGGAGACAACTCGGCTTCAAAATCAAAAGCGCACGCTCGGCGGCCGCGAAGCTCGCTCAGGCGGACGCGCCTTCGGCGCGCATTTCGTCAAGTTGGGCGTCGGTAAAGCTGCGGCGCAAATGCAACCAACGGCGCAACTGCGAAGCGGCCCAGACGATCACGAAAAGCGCTGCTGCGGCCACGACCATAGCTCCAGCGGCCGAACAGTTAAGCCAGACTGAAATGTGTAAACCAATGGTCGCACTGAGAGCGGCGTGAACAACCGTCAAGGCCAACCGCACAGGCAGCCGGTCGGAAACCTGTGCAGCAAACATCGGCGGGACGATCAACATGGCGACCGCCAGGATGGCACCGACAGCTTCGAACGCCGACACGACGACTAGAGCCAGCGCGCCCATGAGACCATAGTGCCAGATCCCGATGCGCATTCCCAAGGATTTGGCCAGCCCAGAATCGAAGGAGGTCACCAGCAGTTCTTTATAGAAAGCGGCAATCGCCAGAACAACCACACCGAAAACGACGATCATCCGCAAGGCGGACGGCGGACCAAGCGAGTAGCCGTTCCAGACGACCGGAGGTTCGAGCGGCACGAAAGCTATTTCTCCATAGAGCACGCAATCGGCATCGATATGAAAGCTTCCAGTGCTTTCGAGCATGCTCATGAGCACAACTCCGACGGCAAAAAGCGTCGTGAAAGCAATGCAGATGGCGGCATCGGGCTTGACGCGAGACTGGCGATGAATGAACTCGATGATCAGAACGGTCAACATGCCGGCGGCCAGCGCCCCGGTGAATGCCACCCACGTCGCGGCAGTCTTGAAGATGATAAACGACACCACCAAACCGGGAAGGATGCTGTGGCTGATGGCATCTCCGACCAGCGCCATCCGGCGCAGCAGCAAATAGTTGCCAACAAGTCCACACGCCGCGGTCACGAAGAAGCCCATCAGAACGATCCAGACCGTGATGGAAAAGTCAGCCGTCCAAGGCTGCACAACCACGAGCTGCCAGTCGAAGGTTGGAATGAGGTCGTTCACAGATCTAATGATTAGTCGCGCTTCCGAAGCCAGTGGCACGCGGATGAACGACATGTCGTCCCCCCACGAACTGGATATCTTCGAGACCCGGGATCAGTTTGCCGTGAGGGTCGCGCCTGGCGTAGTTGAGGCGCTTTTCCAACTTCCGAACCGTCTCTTCTCCCAGGACGTGCTCAATCTTCTCGGCGTCCTCATGCACGTGATCGGCGGCGATATGGGCGGCATTGGTCAGGTAAAGCTCCCACAAGCGATGATTTCGAACGATCTCGCACGCACGTTGCCAACCTTCGGGAGTGAGAAATGCGGAGTCGCCATCGCTGGAGAGAGTCACGTACTGATGACGTCGGAGTGTGCTGACCGCGCGGTGAGCTTCTTCCAATGTCTCGCGCCGTCTCTCCGCCAACTCGCGGGTGCTGACCTGGTCGGTTTCAAATTCCTCATCTTCTAAGACATGGTAAATGGCCTTGAGCGTGTTTTCGCGAGAGATGCGCGCCGCGCGCGAACGCTGCCGCCACCAGCGAGTCACGATTCCATGGCGTGGACCAAAAAAGAGGCCAACGGCAAAAACCGCCGCTGCTGCCAGCACCATGAAGGGACCAGTTGGCAAATTTCGACCCACAAACGAAAAGAACGCCCCGGCTGAGCCGGAAGCCATTCCGAAAAGCGCCGAAAGAATGAGCATTGTCCCAAGGCGATCGGTGAGCAAGAAGGCCGCCGCCGCCGGAATCACCAGCATTGCCGAAACCAAGACTACGCCGACAGCCTGAAGGGACGAAACAATCGCAAAGGCAAGCAACAGCATCAGGCTGTAAGCGAAAGACCTGCACCGGCATGCCGAGGGAACGCGCGAAACCGGCATCGAAGCTCGTGAGCGCATATTCCTTGTAGAAGACAATGACTGCGCCAAGCGCAAGCGCGGTGATGATCGCTAGCAAGATGACGTCGTCGCGTCCGAGCGCAGCTGCTTGGCCAAACATAAACTTGTCCAGCCCGCTTTTGTTTCCACCGGGCAGATTCTGGATCATCGTAAAGAGGCAAATTCCCACGCCGAAAAAGGAAGCCAGCACGAATCCGAGGGCGGCGTCCTCTTTATGTCGAGTGGTCGCGCGCAAGAGTTGCACCGTGCCTGCACCGAGCAGACCAACCAGCGTGGCGCCGACAAAGATGGCGACGGGATCTTTCGACATGTTCCAGAGAAACCCCAGAGCCACCCCCGGCAGGACGGCATGCGAGAGAGCATCTCCAAGCAAGGAAAGCTTGCGCACCACGAGAAACGCCCCCATCAGCCCGCAGCAAACCCCGAGCAGCATCGAACCAAGCAACGCATTGCGGAGCGACGGATCTTTGAAAGTGAAAAAACGGACTGCGCGGTCCATCAGGGTCGATTCCGTCACCTCGTTGATACGCGCAGCGAAAGCCAGCTCGGGAACGAGGATCATTCCCGCCACGACTAGCACGGCAAGGATGCGGAGCAGCTTCATGGTTCCGCCTGCAGCGTTTGCACCACATCCGAGAGGATGGTCAGTCTTCCGCCATAGGTTGTTTGTAACACCTCAGGCGTGAAGACCTCACTGGTGGGCCCAAAAGCGACCAGGCGCATGTTCAGCAAAATGAGCATGTCAAAGTATTCGCGTGCGTTTGACAAATCGTGGTGGACCACGAGCAGGGTCTTCCCCCGCGACTTCAATTCTCGGAGCAGGGTAATAATGGCGGCTTCCGTAGACGCATCCACTCCGACAAACGGCTCATCCATCAGATACAACTCACTCTCCTGAGCGAGTGCACGTGCCAGAAACACCCGCTGCTGTTGACCTCCCGAAAGATTGCCAATCTGACGGTTTGCAAATGGGAGCATCTTTACTTTCTCGAGACATTCACGAGCGACTTCGCGG
>DATLIT010000267.1:0-4215 GCA_035539295.1 Terrimicrobiaceae bacterium
GGTTGGCTCCGGTCATGTCAAGGCGGCGGACGCGCTCGCGAAATCCTTCCGCGCCCGACCAGAAGTCGAGGAAGTCTTGGTCGATGATTCGCTCGACCATACAAACGTTCTGCATAAGCAGCTCTACTCGACCTTATACAAACGTCTCTCAGCGGTCCTGCCGGAATTTCTCGGCTGGTGGTATGTCTCGAGCGACGATCCGTGGGTATCCGACAAAAGCAGGCTGGCACTGGACCTTCCTCAGGCTCTTCCGCTCGTCAATCTGGTGCGCGATTTCAAACCCGACTCCGTCATCTGCACCCACTTCATGCCCGCCGGAGTGCTTTCATTCCTCATCGGTCTTGGGCGCCTCGAAGTCGAATTGGGCATTGTCGTGACGGACTATCACTTTCACGCCTTCTGGATTACGCGCGCATTTCACTGGTACTTTGTCGCGCAGGAGGAGGACCGAATTCATATGGAGGGCCTTGGTCTGCCTGCAGATCGGATTCACGTTACCGGAATTCCGATCGGCCCGGAGTTCTCGCAGCCCGTCGATCGCGCAGCCGTGCTCAAACGCCATGACTTGAGAGCGGATACGCCAACTTTGCTGGTCGCCGGGGGCACCCTTGGGCTCAGCCCCGCATCCGCGGTTGTTCGGAGATTGCTGCAACTGGAGCGCGATTTCCAGGCGATCATTCTTTGTGGGAAAAACGACGAGCTAAAAAGGGGTATCGAGAGTCTCGTTGCGGAGCAGAGAAACCGCTTCCGGGTGCTGGGCTTTACCGCCGAAATGCCAGATTTATTAGGCGCGGCGACGCTTCTCCTGAGCAAACCCGGCGGCTTGACGACGGCGGAGGCGCTTGCACGCGGCCTTCCCATGGTCGTTCTCGATCCGATCGGCGGACAGGAGGAACGCAACTCCGACGTGCTCCTCGAGGCTGGCGCCGCCGTAAAATGTACTGAAGTAACCGTGCTCAATCATAAGCTTTCCCGGTTGCTCGACGATCCTCAACGGATCGCCACGATGAGCGAAAATGCACGGCGACTCGGTCGTCCGGACGCGGCAGACGATGTCGCCCGCATCGTCCTCGAACCCGGCCCTCGCGGGCCGGTGATCATCTCGCGCCTACGCGAAAAGGAGCTTCGCAAACGCTTTGAAAAGGACAAGGCCTAGTTGAAGGATAGGCCTTACAGCGCCAGGCAAATCGCGAGAAGCGATTCTATTAAGATGCGCACCCCAGCGAGCTTCCAAAGGTTCCGCCCGTGAATGCAGAATTTCTCTGGGGTGTGGCCAGCTCTGGCTACCAATGCGAAGGCGGCTACAATGGCGCCGGCCAGCCCCAAAACAACTGGTCGGGTCTGGAAGCGGGTGAAATTGTCATGCGAACGGGACCGGCTGCAGATTTTTGGAACCGGTACGAAGAGGATTTTGCCCATAGCCAGGCGATGGGTCTTAACGCCTTCCGATTGAGCATCGAGTGGGCTCGCGTTCAGCCCTCAACCTCGGCCGCCGCGATGACAACCCCCCCGGCCTTCGATCGTGCCGCTCTCGACGGCTATGCCGATCGGCTAGCTGCGTGTCGCCGACATAATCTCGAACCCGTCGTCACGCTCCAGCACTTTACTCACCCTGCCTGGCTCGGGGTGGACGTTTGGCTCGATGACCGCACGCCGGCTCTCTTTGAACAGTTCGTCTCCGCCGCCGTGGCACATATTAATCGCCGCCTGATCGAAATCTACGGAGAGCGACCAATGGAATGGTTCGTGACCATCAACGAGCCAAATATGCTCGTCCTCAATACGTACTTAAACCGTCACTTCCCGGGCGGGGGCCATCGCGGCATGAAGGTCGCTGTCACGGCCTACAACCGCCTCCTAGCTGCCCATGTCCGCGCCTATAACGCCATTCATGATCTCTTCGAGTCGGAAGGATGGGGAACGCCACGAGTGACGATGAATACCTTTTGCAGCGATGTCTACTGGTCCGAGAAAATGCTGCTCGACTTGCTTTGTCTTCGTGAGCGCGGAGTGCGCACTCCAGAGTTAAAAGCCTACCTTCGGGAGGGTTCCACCGGTCTTCATCAAGCTTTGCTCAAGGCAGACCTCCCCTTCCACTCCGACCCATTCGTCTGGCTGGGTCGTCTCTTTCACATCCTGGTCAACGCCCTCGCACCCAAGCACGCCGTCTCGGATACCTTTGAGTATTTCCTCGACACTCTTGCGAACTCCAAACGCGACGGCGTCCTGGATTACCTGGGCCTCGACTATTACGATCCATTCACCGGCCACCTTTTCCGCCCGCCCTTCTTCGGCGATCTTGAGTTTCGCAAAGAGAGCCTGCGCAGCCACTTGATGGACAGCTTGTCTCGCAAATGGTGGGACTGGCACGTCCTCCCGGAAGGGCTCCACTTCTTCTGCAAATACTACGCCTCAGAATTCCAGCGCGGGATTCTCATTGCCGAAAATGGCATGGCATTGCGGCGAAAGTTCGACAATAGCGTTGCGCACCCGCGGCGCGACCGCCTGACGCGCAGCGAGTTTCTGAAGGCACACGTGGCCGAGATCCGCCGGCTTCTGGCAGAGCAGGTGCCGATGATCGGATACCTGCACTGGTCGATCACCGACAACTACGAATGGGGATCTTACACCCCGCGGTTTGGGCTTTTCAGTATCGACTTCACAAATCATGCGGAACGGCTCGCAGTGGACCACCTGGGCGACCGACCCTCAGAGACTTATGCGCGGCTGGTTGCGCAATGCCGCAGCGAAACGGCCGGAGCTCAATCTGCCTAAGCTAGAATGCTGCGCCCGGCATCTATCCTCGCATTGCTTATCGCTTCGAGCCTTCCGGGGAAGGCGGACAACAACGTGCTCCTGCCTCCCCCGCCTGGGAAGCTTTACTGTGGCGTCTATCCAGGCGGGGTGGATGGCGAAGAGGCTGATATCACCTTAGAAGATGTCATAAATTACGAGACAGCCATCGGCCGGCGAGTAGCTTGGGTCTATTTTTCCAACAACTGGTACGCAAGCCGGGCCTTCCCCGTCGAGACGGCAACGTGGATTCGCTTGCACGGCGCTGTGCCTTACATTCGCTTAATGCTTAGATCGGAGGACCATAAGCCCGGCAAAGGCGAGCGTACCTTTTCGATGGAGGCAATTCTGAGAGGGAACTTCGACGAGGATTTTCGCGCGTGGGCGCACGCGGCTCGCGAGTTTGGAACTCCGCTCCTGGCGGAATTCGGCACGGAGATGAATGGGCATTGGTTCGGCTGGAATGGAAAATACCACGGCGGTGAGCGAACCGATGGATTTGGCGATCCCCACAAGCCTGATGGACCGGAGCGCTTTGTGGCAGCATGGCGCCACATCGTCAAACTGATACGCGATGAGAAAGCGCACAACATCACTTGGGTGTGGCACCCAGATGCGAACGACCATCCGGACGAGGCTTGGAATCGCTTCGAGAATTACTATCCGGGAGACGACGTGGTCGATTGGGTAGGCTTCAGCTGTTACGGCTATCTCACGCCGCGGGATGACTGGCATCCAAGATCTTTTCGCGACATCCTCGACGCCGCGTATCATCGAGCTCAGAAACTGGCACCCGGGAAGCCCATCATCGTCGCCGAGTTCGGACACGCCGCCGGCAACCCGAGACAAGACGCCGTTACGTGGGCGACAGCTGCACTCGACGATCTACTCGGAGGCCGATGGCCACACATCATCGGATTCGCTTGGTGGAACGAGCGCTGGCAAAATGACGACAATCCCAAACACGACACCACCATGCGCCTGCAAGACAATCCTGCCCTCGCGCAGGCCTTTTCAAAGAAGCTCGCCGAGAACGTCAGCAAACTGCAGACGAAACCTATGGTCGGCCGTCGCTAGTTGGAAAGGGGTGAGACCCATGGCTCTACGGTCGCAATGTGATCACCACCATGAGCTCTTGTAGCGCTAAAGCGCACCTTCAGCACTGCTCTTGTTATTCTAGATGGCAGCTGCGGCGTTGTCCGGCAGTTGCCGGACTGAGAACTGAACCCGCGCCGTTGGCGTTCGCTTCGGCGGAGCCAGCCGGTCAGCCCTTTTGCTGCTCGAGCACCGCGCTGAGGACATTCGCAGGCACCTGCTCGAAATGCGACGGCTCCATCGAGTAAGACGAGCGTCCCTTCGAGAGAGAGCGAATAGCCGTTGCATAGCCAAACAGTTCGGCCAGCGGAACCTCCGCAGTAATGG
>DATLIT010000268.1:0-3500 GCA_035539295.1 Terrimicrobiaceae bacterium
GCTCGCAGCGCAGGATCTCGCTGCGCCGCACGTCTAGGGATTGGCGCACTATTCCTTCGAGCGAATCGATGTCATAAAGGAAAACGCCATCGAGCTCGTTGATCGATGGATCAGCGTCGCGCGGAACAGCCAGGTCGATCACAAACAACGGCCTGCCCGCCCGCGCTCGAACCATTGGCGCGAGCTTCTCGCGGGTAAGCACCACATGGGGCGCTGCCGTCGAGCAAATCAAGATGTCCACGTCACCGAATGCATTCTGCCAGTGGTCGAAGTGAATCGCCAACCCGCCGATTTCCTCAGCCAACTTCGCCGCGCGATCGAAGGTTCGATTTGAGACGATAACGGTTTTCACCCCGCGCGACACGAGGCTTCGTGCCGTGCGCTCGCTGGTTTCTCCTGCGCCAAGAATCATCACCCGTTTTTCGGCGAGATCGCCAAAAATCTTCCCTGCCAACTCGACTGCGACTGCGCCGACCGACGTCGCTCCCCGAGTGATTTGGGTTTCAGTCCGAACATGCTTAGCCACCCGAAAAGCCTGCTGGAACAGCTTGTTGAGGTGGCGGGTCGTCGCGCCGAGCTCCGCCGCGGTGGAATACGCCTTCTTCACCTGGCCGAGAATCTCTGTCTCGCCCAACACCATCGAGTCCAGCCCGCTGGCTACGCGGAACAGATGGCCGATACTCCGTGGGGTGTCGTGGTAGTAAAGGGGCGCATCCACCCCGGTGCGGTCGCGAAGCAGTGTCTGCAGAGCGCCAAAGGTTCGAACCGGGCATACGCTGGCCGCATAAAATTCCACACGATTGCAGGTCGAAAGAATGACGGCTCCCGCCAAGCCATCAATCCGGCGCACGGCCTGCAGGGCTTCCTCGATTCCGTGTGGGGCCACCGCGAACTTCTCACGAATGCCGACCGGAGCACTGTGATGGTTAAGACCCGCGCAGAGGATGTTCATGGCCTTGAGGAGAGGTATTGAATTCCCGGAAGGGTGATGAGAGCAACCGCGAACACCACTATGGATAACTCCGCCAGTCGCCGGGGAGCAAGGGAATGTATTCTGTTCATCAAGACCATCGCGCCGTAGGCAAGCCAAATTCCCACTGAAGTCCAAAACTTTACAGTGTTTACCGGCGTCTGGCTGAGGAAACCTGCCGCGAAGCTGATGGTCAGAAGGATGAGCCCAAAGCCCATCAGCCGCCCAATCGCCGCGGCTAGATCATTGATCGGCGGGAGATTATAGAGCAACGATGAGGCCTTCTGCGACTTCAACTGCCGCTCCTGGAGCAGGTACATGATGCCAGCCACACTGGAGAGCCCAAAGGCGCCATAGGCGATGATGGAAAGGGCCGCATGTGTCTCGATCCACGGATTAATGCCGGGCCGCCTGACAATCTCCCGACTTATCGGCGCGATCAGCGCCGCTACGATCAATAAGAGCGCTATCGGAGCGCTAAACGCACCCAGCAGGGAGAGTCTGTAGGCGGGACCAACGACGAGATAGGTAAGCACGAGCGACCAGCTCTGGAAAATCAAAACATCAAAAAGGCTGTTGAGAGGGCATGAGCCCTCCGCCTTACCGCGGAGATATAGAAACGCTGTTTGAAAGATGAAGCCCAGCAGGATTGCCACCAAGTTGATGTTACCGGGCAAAAACTTCCCTGCCCGTAAAGCGTAGAGCGTGTAAACAAAGCTCGTCAGAAAGCAAGTCGCGGCGGCGATAAGAAGTAAGCGTTCCATATCACCCCAACCGGCCAGATCCTGCTGCTTCAGGGCTGGCCTCCAGCGGCTTCAGGCCCGCCGGTGCCATCGACCGAAATCTGGAAATGCCTTTTGGCATTGTTGCGTGTTCATACGAGAAGCAGCCAGGATAGGCCGAGCCCGGCAGGGCCGCAAGGCCGCCACGCTTGTGGGCCGCTACTGTTGTCGGTCGGGCCGGTGGCAGCAATAGTCTTTACAAGCCGCACCGGCATGCCATCAAACAGCATGGTGCCAACCAGACTGGCTCCCGAGTCCTCATGAGGGATCCTCAGGCTCCATTCCGCCAAACTGAATCACGCCCGTTGTCGGTGGAAATCCAGAGCAATCCGCGATTAGGACAGTCCTCCTTGACAGGTCGGACCGCGAGCACCTGGAAGCTTGGGCTATTTCTGTCCTGTTGTTGGATCGCTTGGTTTTCCCCAGCCGAGACGCCCCCGGCCTCCAACGGGACCTCGCAGGACCGTCCGCTGTCGCCGACCCCGCTCGAGCACAATCTCGTGAATGTCACGACGGTTTATCCCCCTCTTCTTCAGGAGATCCGTTATGCAACCGCGTGTAATTTTACCGGCCAGGTTCTTTATCCCTTCCCGGCGGCTTTTGTGCATCGGGACGTTGCGGCAGCCTTGCAAAGAGTTCAGCAAGACTTACGCAAAGACGGTCTCTGCTTGAAAATTTTTGACGGATATCGTCCAGGTTCGATTCAGTTCAAAATGTGGGAACTCATTCGAGATGAGCGCTACGTTTCCGATCCCACCGATAGCAAGGGCAAGCATACCCGAGGCACCGCCGTCGACGTCACCCTGGTCGATCGCATGGGCAATGAACTTGCGATGCCCACGCGCTACGATGACTTTTCCGACAAGGCGCATCGTTTCTCCGCCAAATGGACAAAAGAAGAGCGGACAAATAGTCTGAAGTTAGAGGCCGTCATGAAGAAACATGGCTTCATCCCCTTTGCCTTCGAGTGGTGGCATTACGACTACGTCGGCTGGGAAAATTATCCGCCACTCGATGTCAGCTTTGAAAGTTTGGCGCGAGGCGCCAAAAGCGCCACCCGCGCTCCGTGAGCGGAAATAGCTCTGGCGTTGCAGGGAGGAGAAACAAAACTTTGTAGCTGCGCTTCTGCCAAGCGCCTCTGGATTTCGCTGGGCGCCTGATACAAGCGCCCCTCAAACTCCCTTTTCGGCTTGGGCGCCACCTGCTTTCCGGCCGGAGCCCAGCTATCTTGCAATCCTTCTGAAGATCGCTAAAATTGGCAATTCAGCCAATAGCGGTTTTTTAAGTATGAGCAAAAGCATTCTGGATCCGGTGCGACTCGAAAACATCGAGTTTAGCAATGATGAAATTGCCCGTTATTCGCGGCATCTCATCATGCCGGAGGTAACCCTGGAAGGGCAGAAGAAGCTCAAAGCTGCCAAGGTGCTTTGCATCGGAACAGGAGGTTTGGGTTCTCCTATTGCGCTCTACCTTGCCGCTGCCGGAGTGGGCACGCTCGGTCTGATTGACTTTGATATCGTCGATTACTCGAACCTTCAGCGCCAGGTGCTCCATGGCACCAAGGACGTCGGCCGCAAAAAGCTCAACAGCGCGCGCGATCGCATCAGGGATGTCAATCCCAACGTGCACGTTGTCTTGCACGACGCGATGTTCCGTAGCGACAACGCCAGCGAGATTGTCCCGGAGTACGACATCGTCATCGATGGGACCGACAATTTCCCGACACGCTATCTCTCCAACGACGTCTG
>DATLIT010000269.1:0-5759 GCA_035539295.1 Terrimicrobiaceae bacterium
CACGGGATCATCGGGCCGAACGGCGCCGGGAAGACTACCCTCTTCAATCTGATCACCGGGATTTATCGGCCGAGTTCTGGGGACATCCGGTTCAAGCGTGAGAGCATCAGGGGGCTTCGACCGAACCGAGTTGCCGCCCTCGGCATCGCCCGAACCTTTCAGAATATCCGTTTGTTCAAGAACCTCACCGTGCTAGAGAATGTGCGGGTGGCCTTTGATTCCCAGCTGCATTATCCGCCCTTTGCGGCCTTTTTTGCTTTGCCGCGACAAGCTCGCGATGAGCGGCGATCTATCGAAGAGAGCTTTCGCCTCCTGAGCCCCTTTGGGCTGGCCGAACAGGCGGACTCTCTTGCCGGCGAATTGTCGTACGGTTCGCAGAGACGTCTCGAGATCGCACGCGCACTCGCCCTCAAGCCGGGTTTACTGCTTCTGGACGAACCCGCCGCCGGCATGAACACGGCTGAGACGGCTACACTGACGGAGTTTCTTCGATGGGTGCGTGAGGAGTTTCGCCTGACGCTGGTTCTTATCGAACACCACATGCACCTGGTGATGAATCTCTGTGATCGCATCACGGTGCTCGATTTCGGCCAAACCATCGCCGAGGGCACTCCCAAGGAGATCCGCGACAACGCGCGAGTCATCGAGGCCTACCTGGGAGAGACCGACGAGTGAGCGCGCTTTCAGTCGAGGATTTGAAGGTTTCCTATGGCGACATCCATGCGGTGAAGGGCATTTCGTTCGAAGTCCACGAAGGAGAGGTGTTTACTCTGATTGGTGCCAACGGAGCGGGGAAAACTTCCACCCTCCGGGCGATCTCGGGTCTTCTCCGCCATCTCGGCCGCGTGCGCTTTGGGGGACGAGAGTTGGATGGCGTTGCGCCCGACAGAATCGTCGCCTTGGGCATGGCGCACGTTCCGGAAGGGCGTGGAATTTTCGGCAATTTGACCGTTATCGAGAACCTCCGCTTGGGAGCGTGGGTTCGCGCCGATCGGAAAGGCGTTGCGCGCGACTTGGAGCGGGTCTTCGGCCTTCTGCCGCGTCTTCGTGAGCGCCGCGACCAAGCCGCCGGGACGCTTTCGGGCGGCGAGCAACAGATGCTCGCCGTTGCCCGAGCGCTCATGAGCAATGCTCGCACGCTCTTGCTCGACGAACCCTCGATGGGCCTAGCCCCGAAACTGGTGAAGGAAATTTACAGGGTTGTTCGCGATATCAATGAGACAGGGGTAACCATTTTGCTGGTCGAGCAGAATGCGAACCTGGCGCTGCGCCTTGCCGATCGCGCCGCGGTGCTCGAAAACGGAAGAATCTCACTCACGGGCAGCGGTGCAGAGCTGCTTCAGAATGCCCAAGTCCGCGAAGCATATCTTGGCGCTTAGTGCCTGCAGGTCGTTCGCCCGCAAGTGCCAAGCTGGTCCTGGCTCGGGAGCTGACTGGCGCGGCTCTAAGCAGCAAGCGGCAGGGTGCTCCTCAAGACCTGAGTGTTTTCTTGTGTGGGCTCAACGACGGCATCGCCGATGGAGGCTGGCGCCAGAAAGAAGTTGCCGGGCGCGAATTGTGTTCCGGCAACGGAAACACCTCCCGCGACGACGCTGAAGATGGCGAACTTCCCATCGGAAGCGGCCGGAATTGGCGAACCGACTGAGATTTTCTCTACTTTGAAGTACGGACATTCTGCGATCACGCCCTCCTCGATGTGATCAGCCTTGGGTTCAAAATCATTGAAATCGATCGAAGCCATCGATTCTTCAATGTGGAGTTTGCGAGGCGCCCCGTCGAGGCCGGTGCGATTCCAGTCGAAGACCCGATAGGTGGTATCGCTGTTTTGTTGAACCTCGACGATGACATTTCCTTGGCCAATGGCGTGAAGGCGTCCGCTGGGGATGAAGATGCTATCGCCATTTTCCACCGGGATGACATGAACCGCCTCTTCGACTCGGCCGTCGCGAAGCAAGGTCTCGAATTGCTTCCGCGTCACCCCCGCCTTCAGGCCAACGTAAATGTTAGCGCCCGGTTGGGTGTCAGCAAAATACCACATCTCCGTCTTTGGTTCGCCCCCGAGGGTTGCGCTCATTTGCGCAGGTGGGTGGACTTGAATCGAGAGCCGCTCGCGCGCATCGAGAAGTTTAATCAAAATGGGAAAACGAGGCGCGTCATGGGCTGAATATGCCTTGCCGAAAATCTCCTCCCGCTTCGAGGTCCAGAGTTCATGCAAGGTTGTCCCCCGGTAAGGTCCGTTGTGGACGACGCTTTGCGCGTCTTCGCGATCAACAACTTCCCAGGATTCTCCTATCGGCACTCCTTGAGGAAGAAATTTTCCATAAAGGCTTTCAAGGCGTCGCCCTCCCCAGACGCGTTCCATGGCGAGAGGTTCGAAAATGACGGATTCTTTAGTGGCCATCCCTCTTATTTCTCCGAGTGAGCGATGCTCCGCAATTCCTTTTGCAACCTTTCGCGATGCTTGCGGCTTGGGCGATTTTCGCGAGAATCGAAATTTTAATGGCTAACAAACCGAAAGGTTACGGAACCTGGGATGCCGCACTCGGGCTCGTGCTTACGGGTCTTGCGATTTTGCTTTTCCTCGCGCTGGTCTCCTATCAGCCCAGTGATCTGCCACCCTGGGCCAAGTTGATTTACGATAGCAACGTTCGCAGTCCCATCGTTCACAACCTCTGCGGGATCGTTGGTGCGGTAGCCGCCGGCTACCTCTACTTTTTCTTTGGAGCTGCCTCCTATCTTTGGATCATTGTGTTCGCCGGATACGGTATCGCCAAGCTCACGACGAGGGATTTTCGCATCCGGGAGCGCCTCGGCTGGAGTTTTCTCTTTGCGTTGTCCGGCGCATGCCTGCTGCAGTTGCAAGACTGGTTCTTTACCGATTGGAAAACGCGCTTCCACATCGAGGGAGCCGGAGGCTGGCTTGGCAAGTGGATTGGCGAGAGGGTATTCGGTGCCTCTCTTGGCGAAGTCGGCGCGCCGGTGGTGCTCGGAGTCATTTACCTCACCAGTCTTGTGCTGGCGATCGGGTTTCATCCAGTCAACGTGCTCAAGCGCGGCTGGTCAGCTTTCAAGGCGTATTTCGCTGACCGGGAAAAGCGGCGGCTCGCTGCCATGGAAGAGACCGAGCGGATGGAATTCGAAAGACGGAAATTGTCGCGCCAGGCCGAAAAACTCGAGCGCAAGCTCAAGAAGAAGGGTGATAGCAGCCCGCCGCGCTCCCCGGAATCCCCGGAACCGGAGATTCCCGAACCCCGCATTATCGACGCTACCTTCCCGCTGGAGAAGCGCCCCTCGTTGGCAGAAATTGAAGGCGGACGCAAGAAGAGGGAGGAGCCCAAGCCGAGCCTCGGCGGATTGCGCCTGGAAAATTATAAACTTCCCCTAATCGACCTGCTGGACCCGCTGGACGAGGCGGGACGTCGCCCGGCCGATCACGACGAGTTGCGTGCGGTTCAGGCCATCATCATCGAGACGCTGGCGCATTTCGGCATTGGCGCCAAAGCGGGCGACATTACCCGCGGGCCGACAATCACGCGCTTTGAGGTATACCCCGACAGTGGAGTGCGGGTGGACAGAATTACCAGCCTCGAGCGCGACATCGCACGCGCCACTCGCGCGCAACGAATCAACATCCTCGCACCGATTCCTGGCAAGGACACGGTGGGAATCGAGATTGCCAACCCTACCAAGGTGAAGGTCGCCCTGCGCGAAGTCTTGGAAACCGCCGACTGGGAGCGCTCGGCGGCCAAACTACCGCTGGCGCTGGGCAAAGACGTTTACGGCCAAACCATCATCGCCGACCTCGCCCAGATGCCTCACTGCCTCGTTGCGGGCACCACCGGGAGTGGCAAAAGCGTATGCATCAACTCGATGATTGGCAGCCTGCTTTTTCGATACTCGCCCGAGGAACTGCGCTTCATCATGATCGATCCGAAAGTGGTCGAGATGCAGGTGTATAACGACCTGCCGCACTTGGTCACGCCCGTGGTCACAGATCCTAAAAAGGTGCTCCTGGCACTCCGCTGGGTAGTCGACGAGATGGAGTTACGCTACCAGATCTTCGCCAAGTCCGGCGTTCGCAACATTGCTAGTTTCAACGACCGTCCGCTGCCAAGGTCTTCGGAGCAATCGGATGCCGAAAAGTTTTCGGGCAAAGAGCTCGAAGGGCAGCCGGCTGCTCCGAGCAGTGAGGAGAATCCTTCTAATCAAGCGCCAGAAGTTAGCGTGCTCCGGGATGAAGATTTAGTCATTCCAGATCGAATGCCTTATATTGTCGTGATTGTGGATGAACTGGCCGATTTGATGCAGACCGCTCCGGCCGATGTGGAAAGCGCGATTGCGCGGATCACGCAAATGGCACGCGCGGCCGGCATTCACTTGATCGTGGCAACGCAGACGCCGCGCGCCGACGTGGTTACAGGCATCATCAAGGCAAACATCCCGAGCCGAATCTCGTTTCAGGTGGCTTCTGGTTTGGACAGCCGGGTGATCCTCGACCAGAAAGGGGCTGAGAAGCTTCTCGGACAAGGCGATATGCTCTACCTGCCTCCCGGCACCTCCACCTTGGTGCGTGCGCAAGGCGTGCTGGTTACCGACGAGGAAATACGGCGGCTAGTCAGCTACGTCTGCTCCCAGAGCAAGCCGACATTTGAAGCGAGCATTCACGAGAAACTCAACAGCCCTCCTCCCGAAGAAGAGGTGACTGAGGAAGACGAAGAACTCCTCCGCAAAGTCCTCGAAATTATGAAACAGGAACGCAGGGCCTCGACCTCACTTTTCCAACGGCGCTTGCGTCTGGGATACACACGGGCCGCTCGCCTTGTCGATGCGCTTGAACAGCGCGGCATTGTTGGACCGCGAGATGGAGCCAAGGATCGCGAAATCCTCGTCGATCTGGACACTTTGCCTTAAAAAAGTGCAAGCTCTTCAATTTCCCTTGTATTTTTAAATTAAGAGATAATAAGGGAAGTATGAAGTATGTCAGCGAAGCATTGGGTGACCTGCTTCAGGGAATCTTTGCTCCGGAAGAGCGATGAGCAGGCTTGGTTAGCTATTTTTCACAACTGTCCTGCAATGAGAGAAGGTGTCCTGGGAAGAGGAAGAGATGGCCCCAGATCGCTTGGAGCGCAGTTTGCCGCCGTTCGGCAGAAGCGCGGTCTAACGCTTGAGAGAGTCGCGAGCGAGACTCATATCCGCATTCAGCGTCTGCGTGAGATCGAGCGCGATGATCTTTCCCGGTTTGCACATCCGAGTTATGCGCGAATGTTCGCAATGGACTACGCCAAGTATCTGGGAATCCCGATTTCCAGGATTCGCCATTTGCTCCCGGATGCCGGCGAATGTGGGACCGGGGGTTATCAATACCTGCAGGAGGCCGCTTGCGACTATATTCGAACGAATGTGCATCCGTTTCGTCGGCGCAAACGCCTCACGCGCAGCGTTGTGGCAGCTGCTCTCCTGCTTGTCTTAAGCATTGGGGGTCTCAAAGTCTGGACGACTATCCGCGACATTGAACGGCTCGGCCTCCATCGCATGGCCTTGGAAGACAAGGCGATCTTGACGGTGCCTGATGTCCAGGAAGCCTCAGAGTCGCTCGGCGCCCCAACGATTTCAGACCCGAACGTCACTCCCCAAGAAAAGGACGCGGTCCCGACGACTGAGGTTCCTATCAGCGAAACTAGTCCGGCTGAAACAGAAGCCGCGCTCCTGGTCGGAACCGACCTTGCTCAGGGCGCTCACCTCCGGTAGACCCACACATG
>DATLIT010000270.1:0-3812 GCA_035539295.1 Terrimicrobiaceae bacterium
TCTCAGATGCCTACGACCGTTCCCACCGCCTTAAGAGAGGAGGAGACATGGAATTTGTCCGACTTGATGCAACCGACGCCGAAGAACGCTACCAACGCGAACCGGTCGAGCTTTCGACAGCCGGGAAAATCTTCGATGCCCGCTGGGCCATGACGGTTTTGGGAGAAGCGCTAAAAAAACTCCGTCAAGAGTATGCCACGGCAGAGAGAACGTCCACATTCGAGGCGCTAAAGGTTTTTCTGGATCCCAACAACAGTCGCGCTTTGCCCTCGTATGACGAAGTGGCAAACCGGCTCGGGGTCAGCATCGGCGCGGTCAAAACACTGATCCATCGGTTGCGAAAGCGCTATACCGCACTGTTGCGCGAGGAGGTTGGACGCACGGTATCGGATCCGACAGAGATCGACGGGGAAATTCATGATCTTTGCGAAGCCATAATTGCATCCGAAGGCCAACTGAGCCCCTGACAACGGCAGAGAGCCGGGTCTGGCTCAGCTGCGGTAATTTGGTTTCCCGCATCTGAATTCTGTCCCAATCGCCAGTTGCGCGGAGTTTTGGTCAAGAGGTAAATGCTGTTTAAGAAACGGTCTTCAGCGAGCCAACTCTCGAGGTGCCAGCGGTTTGGGCAACATGAGATTGTTAAGGGCGAGGAGAGGAGATGGTTCGAGTCAGGTCGCGGAGTGAGGGCATCACTTACGACAAGCCTTACCTTTTCCCAGCCTGACCTGATGTCGCTTCTGATGAAATTGACACGCACGAGCTGCCCACTGGGGAAGTCGATTGTCACTAAGGTATTGGAAATTCCGGCGGGAAAGCACGACCGTAGGCAATCGTCACGGCGGCTTGCATCCCTGCTATTCGGGCAGTCGCTACGCATTCGGAACTTAGTTTCCAATCGCCGCTATTATCCAATAACACACCTAAGGAAAGGTTAGAAGAGCAACTGTCTCAAAACTAACCGTTCTCTTGTCATTCCCCGAGCGGCATTAGCTGCAATCGTCCGGATTTGATGGGCAATCCGCTGCGCGGTTTAAAAGGGAAATGTTCGGAAGGCCTTTATATTTACGATCGTGCCGGCACCCAGATTTGAATTTCCATCGGAGCGAGATCCACAGCAAGAACCGCAACATCGCCTGTGCCTGCTAGTTGACCTCCGAGAAAAAGCGCTCGTCGAAAATCTGTCGAGTTGTTTGCGAACCCGCCGTCCCGAGATCGCTATAGGCAATCTGCAAGATTTCGGGTATTCATCTGGGGTGGCGGCGTGGTCGCGTTGTCCCCGAGTCTTGAGCTACGCCGAAGTGCTCGTGATCGCGACCCCCAATAAGCTTGAACCATTCCATGGCGTCGTCCTGTAAGACTTCGATTTGAACCGCAATCCGCGCCAAACGATGCATCATCGGTCTCACTTACATAGAAACGGTATTGGAAACTGCTAGTTTGTAGTCCTGTAGTCCTCTATTCCTTCCTCGATCAATAGCAGGCCTTCCGCTGTGTTACCCGGAAGCGCTGCGCACCCATCCTCGAAAAGCCTCTCCGACCCGAGCTTCGTTAGAAAGACACCACGGAGGCGAGACAATCAGCGTGCGAAAATCAGCAGCGAATTGGAGGGTATCGTTAGTCGAGCGGTCGCTGGCATGCCGTCGCGCCCTGCCCACCATGCATCGATACCGCCGCCATTTCCTGTCGGTAAGTAGTCGTCATAGGCGTCGCTGTTGAAGACCTCGCGCCATCGTCCGTCCGCCGGCCAGCCGACTTCATAGCCGTTAAAGGTGTAATCGTTCAGGCTCAAGACGACAACGAGGTCCCGGCCCTCGCCGGGCACCCAACGGTGATAGGCGAGCACACGATTGTCGTTGTGCACATGGAACGGATTCAGGGTCTCGCTACGTAGGGCCGGTTCGCGTCGGCGAAGCCAGACGAGCTCTTCGATGAATCGGTGAAACCGCCCCATGTTGGGGTCATGCCCGAAATCAAGCCCCTCCCACCAGAGCAGCAAATCAGGGTGGTTCGTGGCATCGTCCGCCCACTGTTTATCTTCCAGGAAAGACTGCCCCATGAAGATCATCGGCATCCCGGGAGCCGTTAATAGAATTCCGGCCGCCACTCGTGATCGGCTACGAGCATACCACGATCGTGTATTACTCCCATCGGCCAGGCGGGGGATGCGGCTTCCGCGGTCGCGGTAGACTTCGTCGTGGCTCTCCAGATATTGGATAGCGCGCCATGCATTCGGAAAGTTGGGCGCCCAAAGATTTCCCGCGACACGGTCGAGATTCATCCGCGTCTGTGCACCGCGGGATGCAGCGTTCACTGCTTCCCGGATGCTCAGGCGAAGTCCGTCGTGCCAGCAGCCATCAAAGCCCGCGCCCCCGTGCTCGCGAGAGCGCACCACATACGGGTCCACGCTCCAATATTCGGCGATCTGAATGCTCGACGGATTGACGGAGCGCACTGTGTCCGTAAGATCCTGACAGAAGCGCCACCCATCGTTTGCGTTCTGAGCCACGATGACGCTCGTCTGGTCGTAACGGAAACCATCCACGTGATACTCCCGCAGGAAGAAGACTGCGTTGTCAATTAGGAACTGCCGAACTTCCGTTCGCCAAACAGCCCAGACCGGACCGGTGTGGTCTTGGTTAGTGAAATAAAGGCTGTCGTTCGGGTTCGTGCCGGCTGCGCGGTCGAAGAAATAGAGGCTCGCGGGATCTCCCTTGACCATCCCTCCGGCGTGATTGTAGACGACGTCGATCAGGACAGCGATTCCCTGGAGGTGGAAGAGTTCTATGACCGCCTTCAGCTGATTGCTCTGGACCGCGAGTTCGCCTTGCGTTAGCGGGGGCAGGCCGTGGCGAGCACGGAGACTATTGACAAAGCCGAGGTATTGCGCCGCCTCGTCGAACTGCACGGTATAGTCCATCTCAGGAGAGAAGATGTCGGTGCCCTCATATCCAAGGCTCCGCGGGCTGCTAAACTCCACAACCGGGAGCAACTTGATCGCATTTACCCCCAGGGCGCAGAGATAGTCGAGCTTCCCAAGGACATCGAGGAACTTGGCGACCCGCCTCGCGCGGTCAGGCCCGTTGAACACGCCGATGTGCAACTGGTATATGATAAGATCGTTAAATGCAGGAGGCCGGTACCCCAAATCATGCCATCTGTAGGTGTTGGGATCGCGCAGAATGCAATTGCTATGCGGCCAATTACGAGTGAGTTCGCGCGCGTAGGGATCGCGCTTCCAACCGGTCGTCCCCTCTCCTTCGATCCAAAACTTATATTCATCGCCCTCCTTAGCGTCCGGAACGAATCCCGCCCAGTAATCGCCGTGCTGATGAAGCTGAGCCTCGTCCGGCGGCGTCTCGCTCCAGCCGTCCACCCATCCGTAGAAATTACCACGCAGAGCGACCTTTCTCGCGCGCGGGGCCCAACAGCGGAAGGTGGCTCCGGATTTATCGGGAACAATGTTTGCTCCCATCGGGAGCGTGTTAGGACTTATTGGATCAATGACGGGCATTGCTAGTTCTTTGGAGGTTAAAATAGTTTTAAGAGACGGAGATGAGCGCCATGCTTAGAGCAACCCAAGGTAATTTCCGAGATGGTGGCTGTGCCGTGCAAGACCGGGCGCCATTGCGCCTCGGCCATTTGGAAATATCTCTTCGGATTTGGCTTAGACGCATAGGTCTTCGACTGCCGGCAGCAAACCGACTACATAAGGCGCTCGGACGCAAACGAGTCGAGCGAACCTTGGAGCTGGATAGAAGTTCTAAGATCAGAATCTAGCATCTGATGCATCATCGCGTTGACCTACATAGAAA
>DATLIT010000271.1:0-4325 GCA_035539295.1 Terrimicrobiaceae bacterium
CGTCATGGGTGTGAATCTCGAGACCCTCCGCCCCGAACCGAGCGTCGAAGGACGGACGACCCCTGGGGGATACTCTTCGAAGGCGATCAAGCCGATCGCTCTGCGCATGTGCATGGAGCTGGCCACCATGATCCGGAGCGAATTCCCGGGTCGATCTCTCTCCGGGATCGGTGGGATCGAAAGCGGCAGCGACGCTGCTGAGTTCATTCTGCTCGGAGCAAAGACCGTTCAAGTCTGCACCGGCGTGATGAAGTTTGGCCATGAGCTGATCAAACCGCTCTGCGAGGCGCTGCTCGCCTTCATGGAAAAGCACAAGTTCGAGACGCTGGACGATTTTCGTGGCTACAGTCTCGATTACTTCACCTCTCATGCAGAGCTCGTCCGTAGTCGCGAAGGACGAAAGCCGGTCGGGAAAAACCAAGACCGGGACGGTGGCATGAAGGCAGACGATGACTGGAGCGAGGAAAAGTTCGTCGAACAATCCGCCGCGTTGAGTCGATAAACACGCGCTAGTCTAGCTCAGTCCTTCCACGAGCTCAGTTTCCAAAGCATCTTTCTGCAGTTTTAGAGGCCCTTGTGCCAGGGCCTGTCGCCGCCGATCCGGCAGTTGCGGGGTGTCTCGACAACAGCCGAGGACAAAATGCTGATCGCATCTTTCCGATGGCGCGACTAATCGAAACTCATGACCTACCGCGCTTCGCCGGATCGATACGGAACGATGAAGTATGCCCGCTGTGGTCGCAGTGGCTTGATGCTGCCAAGAATCGCCCTCGGCTTGTGGCACAACTTCGGCAACGTCGATCGCTACTCGACCGCGCGTGACGTCGTTCTGCGCGCTTTTGACCTCGGGATCACCTATTTCGATTTGGCAAATAACTACGGCCCACCGCCCGGCTCGGCCGAAACTAACTTTGGCCGAATCTTGCGTGACGACCTCGCGGCCCATCGCGATGAAATCGTTGTCTCCACGAAGGCCGGGTATCTCATGTGGTCTGGTCCCTATGGCGAATGGGGATCTCGCAAGAACCTGCTCGCCAGTCTCGATCAAAGCCTCAGGCGCATGGAGGTTGATTACGTTGACATTTTCTATTCACATCGGCCTGATCCCCAGACCCCACTCGAGGAGACCATGGGAGCACTTGATCAAGCGGTCCGCTCCGGCAAATCCATCTACGTCGGAATCTCGAACTATCAACCAGCCGACGCCCGCAAGGCGGCCGCCTTGCTTCGTACCCTCGGCACACCATGTTTGATCCATCAGCCGTCCTACAGCATGCTGAATCGCTGGATCGAAGACGGCCTCACGGCTATCCTCGAGGAAGAAGGCATCGGCTGCATTGTTTTCTCGCCGCTCGCTCAGGGACAACTCACCGGTCGCTACCTCAAGGAAATTCCGGCCGACTCCCGCGCGGCACGTGGTGGATTTTTGAAGCCCAATCAAGTCCGCGGTAACCTGCCGAAAATTCAGGCGCTCAGCCAAATCGCCGAACGACGGGGACAATCGCTCGCGCAAATGGCAATAGCCTGGGTCTTGCGCCTCCCGGCGGTGACCTCCGCGCTTCTTGGCGCCAGCTCGACCGCGCAACTGGACGAAAATCTCAAAGCACTCGATCACCTCGACTTTGCCAGCCAGGAACTCGCAGAGATCGAGTCGGCTCTGCGCATCGAAACCTATTAAAGACGTTTTGAGCGTGATTCACAGATCACGCATGATCGATATATGCCAACGAAACGATGGCCATGGACGTGGACGCCTACGAGCTGTTAAAAGTCGAGAAGCGCTCAGGCCACGAATCCTTCTCCCAGATACCGTGCAGACTGACGTCAGAACGGCCGGCGCTTACCGCGAACGAGCTCCAGGTCGTTCTCCGGCATTTGCTCTACAATCCCCAGTCTTCCAAGTGACTTTCCTCCATGCCCAAATGATGCCCAAGCTCGTGAAGGTAAGTGGTAACCACCAGCTTGGAGAATTCATCGCCATTCTGGCCGCATTGCTCCTTGATTGTGGATAAAAAGAGTCTGATCTGCGGGATTGATCGGCAGTAGTCACCAAGGCAATCCGGACCACGCGGGTCGTCGCGGGTCTTCCAGAACTGATAGCCTACACAACATGCTTCAACTCGTAGAGGCGTCGGCATTTTGGAAATGGTGTTCTCAACGGCACTCTTGGCGAGCAAGACATCGCGGCGCCACTCATCCTCTGATGACTGATAGATTGAATCGCTCTCCATTTGGTTTGGACGAACACGTGCATGGACTAGGTTTCCGAACCGGGCCGTCAAGAGGAAAGGACTCAACGAACCAAGCCAAGCGAGCCTCACAGCGCCTGAACTTTTCGGCGTAGAAGAGAGCGGCCCGCCTTTGTCTTCACGACCGAGTGCGATCTAAACAACGCACTCGGGGGCCGGTTTGGTCAATAACGTCAAAACGGACCTTTGTTTCCTCCCTGAACTTCTATAAAGGCAACCGGCATGGGTCTGTTGATCAAGAACGGAGAGATCGTTACGGGCGACTCTCGGTATATCGCTGACATTTGGTGTGAAGGCGAGACCATCACCCGCATCGACAGTAATATTCAGGCGCCGACTGCCACAGCCGAGGTCATCGATGCTTCCGGCAAGTATGTCTTCCCCGGATTTATTGACCCGCACACCCACATCTATCTTCCCTTCATGGGAACGTTCTCGAAGGACGATTATGAAACCGGAACGAAAGCGGCTCTCGTCGGGGGAACGACCACGATCTTCGACATGTGCTGCCCATCACGGACGATGGAGCCGAGCGAAGGGTTTGCAACGTGGACGGCACAGGCGCGAGGAAAAGCGGCCTGTGACTACTCGTTTCACATGGGAGTTACGCGCTTTGACGGCAATTCCGCGGCTCAGTTGAGAGAGATCGTCGCCGCCGGAGTGCAGTCGTTCAAGATCTTCCTCGCCTACAAAGGGGCGTTCGGCATCGATGACAGCGAACTCTATCAAACCCTGAAACTGGCAAAGGAACTCGGAGTTGTAACTACTGCCCATTGCGAAAACGAAACGCTCGTGGCGGAAACGCAACAAGAACTTGTCACACGCGGGACTTCCGGACCGGAAGGGCATCATGACAGCCGCCCTCCGCGAGTCGAAGCTGAAGGAGTTCATCACCTCATGAGCTTCGCCGAGATGACCGGAGCTCCGGTCTACATCGTTCACCTCAGTTGCCGTGAGGCCCTCGAGGAAGCTCTTCGCGCGCGCCTGCGGGGCGTTCAAGTTTGGGTCGAGACGTTGATCCAATATTTGCTCCTCGATAAGTCGCATGCCGAACTGCCGGAGTTCGAAGGAGCAAAATTCGTGATGTCCCCTCCCCTGCGCGATAGAGCCAACCAGCCGGTCCTATGGAATGGCTTGCGCCAAGGTCTAATAAATACCGTCGGCACCGACCACGCCCCGTTTGATTTTGCCGGTCAGAAATCGATGGGAGCCGACGATTTCACTAAAATTCCAAATGGAATCCCCGCCCTAGAGGATCGGGTGAATCTTCTCTACACTTACGGCGTCAAGGCCGGTCGTCTCGATCTGCACACGTTCGTCAAGATTGCCAGCACTAACGCGGCGAAGATTTTCAACCTCTTCCCGCGCAAAGGCACAATCCAGCCCGGAAGCGACGCAGATCTGGTCATCTACGATCCGAACTATCGCGGTCAACTCTCCGCGGCGACGCACCTGATGAACATCGACTACAACGCATTCGAAGGCTGGCCGATCGAAGGAAGGCCGTCCCTTGTCACCGTGCGCGGTGAAGTGGCTGTGCGCGACGGAAAATTCGTTGGAACCGTCGGACGTGGACAGTTCCTGCAGCGCCCGACCTGAAAATTGTCGCCGCCGTGTCCCCGCCAGGGCGCGCCTAGGTGGGCCCACCGCCGGAGAACAAATAGAAAGACGGCGATCGGGACATCGGCGCTACAGTGAGAGAAATCGCCCGCGCGATGGCCGGCAGGTCCGCCCAGCGGATCAGCTCTGCTAATCAGCGTTTAATCGATGTCAATCTGTGGCTCCTTGCAACCTGTGGACCCTTCCGCTCATCCTTTGATGGCCCCTTCGGTCATTCCTTTGACAAAGAGTCGCATCGAGAAGGTGAAGAGGATGATCACTGGAATGCTGGCAGTCGCATAGCCGGCCATGAGGGGACCAAAGAACTTGATATACTCGCCCGCGAGGCGTTGAAGTTGGACCATGACCGGCAGGGAGTCCGCATCGCGAATCACGATCAGCGGAAGGACAAACTCGTTCCACTCCGAGATGAAATGCATCACTCCCACGGTTCCGAGAATCGGTCCGCAGAGGGGG
>DATLIT010000272.1:0-5536 GCA_035539295.1 Terrimicrobiaceae bacterium
TTTGCAATCTGGCCCACTGGACGACGGGGATCCAGCTTGTTTCATTCGGCGAGCGCGGCAGCGGGTATTGCAAGACCCTGTCCAGCGGCTTTCAAGGAGGCGCTAGGGCGGGGCAAATACAATCTCGCCACGTGATCGGGCTCCCCCACGTTCCGATGATTTACATGCTTTGGCGGCATCTGCTAAGCCAGCGAGTGCTCCGTCCGCCATCGATAAGATAATGGTGCCTGCTTACACTTGTGCAATTTCTCCATACCACGCTTGACGAATTTGAGAAATCTCAGGGGAGCGGCGATGCTGATCTTCCGGTGCCCGAACAAGCCACAATGAACAAGACTCCAATAAGCCGTCGTCAGCTGTGCGTGGCGTGCTGGCCGGCAACGCGCGCCTTTTGCTATGCGTGGTCGGCAAAGGATAGTTCCGCTCCCGTGATGATCAGTCGAGAAATTCCATCCTCTGGCGAGCCGCTCCCGGTGATCGGTGTGGGAACATGGCAAACTTTTGACATTGAGCGCGGGTCCGCCGAGCAGAGAACCCTCCAAGAGGTCGTTCGAACTTTCGCCAACCTCGGCGGACGACTTATCGACAGTTCTCCAATGTATGGCAGATCCGAAACAGTCATGGGCGAAATATCTGTGACTTCCAGTTTACGGAACCGACTCTTTCTCGCGACAAAAGTATGGACCACCGGAAAGCAAGCGGGCCTTCGGCAGATGGAAGAGTCATTGTATAAATTGCGCGTCACTCGCATGGATTTGATGCAGGTGCATAATCTGGTGGATGTAGGGACTCAGCTCGAAACCTTGCGACAGTGGAAAGAGGAGGGTCGTATTCGTTATCTCGGGATAACGCATTACACCGCCGGCGCCCATAATGCCATGGCCCGTCTGATAGCGTCGGAACCGCTTGATTTTATTCCGATTAACTATTCGGTAGGCGAGCGCGAGGCAGAACGCCGCCTCTTACCGCTAGCCAGGGAACACGGCGTCGCGGTAATAGCGAACCGACCTTTTGCGAGAGGAGACCTTTTCCGGAGGCTACGAAGCAAGCCGCTTCCTGAATGGGCTGCTGAGATCAACTGCACTACATGGGCGCAGGTCCTTCTCAAGTTTGCCATTTCAAACCCGGCGATTACTTGCGTAATCCCGGCGACATCGAAGGTGTCCCATGTCCGCGACAATATGAAGGCGGGCTGCGGGCCTCTTCCGAACGATGAATTGCGAGAGCGAATTGCCGCCGAGTCAATATGAAAACGAATGGTTCTTTGCTCCAGATTGGCAGCAGTCATGCATCTCACTCGAGCAGAGTCGAGGACGCTTTTTGGAAGGGCAGCTGAGTGGATTCATTGACGCAGATTGCCTTGGGAGGCGCGACTGCTGCCTTGATCGCTCCGGCGCAGCATCGCCGCGCGGCAGTGGCGGCAGGCGCCATCCTTGGCACATTGCCCGATCTTGACATTATTCCGCTCCTCCTTGCTCGGGCTGACCCGGTTGCGTTCGTCACCTGGCATCGAGGTCCTTCACATTCGTTATTCGTCCTGGCAGTAGCGGGATGGCTGCTCTGGTTATTGCTGCGGCGAACGTGGGGACCAGTCCGAGAGGCGCCGACGCGATGGTTCTGGGCGATCGAAGTCGCCCTGCTGACGCATCCACTTCTCGATGCCTTCACGGTCTATGGCACGCAACTATTCTGGCCACTGCCGACGCGACCGATAATGGTGGCGAGCATATTCATCATCGACCCGATCTACACCTTCCCACTACTCGCAGCCTGTGTGGCTGCCTGGTGGTTGCAGGCTCGTCGCTCCGCAACTTGGTGCCTGTTCGTGGGGATTTCACTGAGCTTGCTTTATCTCGGTTGGTCTTTAGCGGCCAAGGCGATGATCGAACGCGAGGTCACGGCGGCCTTGGCCAGTAAAGGTCTGCAGGGTGCAGCTCACTTGTCGTTGCCGATGCCGTTTACCACGCTGCGTTGGCGTGTCGTCGTCCTGACGTCAAATGGTTTTCTGGAGAGTGAACGCTCCCTCATTGCCGACCGTACACCGCTGAATTTCCGCTCGTATGCAAGTGATCACGCCGCTTTGCAGAAGGTCTCCGCGCTTCCTCCGGTTCAGCGGCTCAACTGGTTTACTCATGGGTTCCTGAAGGCAGAGCAGCACGACGGCAGGCTGGTGCTTTCCGATCTACGAATGGGAGCCGAACCGGATTATGTCTTCCGGTACGTGGTCGCGGCCGCTGACCAAAAAGGAAACTGGCGACCTATCCCCGTGGGGCGCCTCGATTGGGCGTTCGCGGACCGCTCGCGTCTGGGCAGGATTTGGCAGCGCATCTGGAATAAACGGGATCCGAAAGCATCAAGAATCGACGGCTGAGTCGTTGGATATCTTGTTTTCCTGGTCTTACGCGATGATGCTCGGATCGAATCCGCCTAAGCGGAATTCGCGGCCTACGCTCCTCGATCGCCTTGCGGAGCAATGTCAGCAATCAATGCTGTTCAGATCCTGTCTCTCCTTGAGCCGACCACACATCAACTGCCGCATCGTTTCATTAAGTCCTGGAAGATGCCTGAGGAGTTGTTGGAAAGCTTGTCGCGAAACGGCGACGGTATCGACCGGCGTGCTGGCACGAACTGTTGCATTGCGTGGCTGATTGGAGATGAGAGCTGCTTCGCCGAAAACGTCGCCGCTGCCAAGTGTCGCCACGCGGAGACCGTCGCGTTCGACGACCGCTTCCCCCTTGACAACAAAGTAAACTTTATCCCCAAAATCGCCACTCGAGAAAACGCGCTCTCCGGTTTCGAAATGCTCCCGGTGGACGGCCTCATCCTGAAACAGTCGCAGCTGCGTGATGTCCCGTGGAAGAAAAGCGTCGAGAATCCAGTCGGCGACCAAGCGCAGCTGACCATCCAAACCTGGAAACTTCGTGACGTAAACGCTGCGCCAAAGCAGCCAGGCAAAGAGCCCTTTAAAATGGAGCCCGAGAATTTCCGCCACGGCCGAGCGCCTGCCGAGGGAGCCAAGTTTCCCAAGTCCTGTAAAAGCGAAGTGCGTTTTCTTTGTGCCGCGCATCGAGGCCACAATGTTTTGGGCACAAGTCTTGGCCTGGCGGAGGGCATGTTGTGCGGTTGGAGGTGAGATGTTTCCGTCGACCTGCTTAATCGCGGCACAATCGCCAATCGCCCACACCCCGGGCCAGCCGGGGACCTCGGTGGTTTGATCGACAATGATTCGGCCCTTCTCCTGCGGGATGGCTAGCTGAGTGAGAATTGGATGGGGCCCCGCCGGCACGGTGGCCACAGCAGTGCGCGTGGCAATCGTTTCCAGCCGGTGCGTCCGGACTTCAACGACGACAGCATTTGCGGTGACGGCGCGCAGACTGGCGCCCAGTCTGATCTCGACGCCCCGCTCGACGAGCAAACGATGCGCGAAAGCGGCCAGCGAAGGCGTCACCTCGGGAAGAATTCGCTCGCCGCGCTGCAGAAGGATCAAACGCAAGTCACGTTCTGAGATGTTGTGATAGGCGCGAACAGCTTGGCGTAAAAAATCGTTCATCTCCGCTATGCACTCGACACCGGAAAATCCGCCTCCAGCCACGACGAAGGTAAGAAGCCCTCGGCGGCTGTCCGGATCGCTCTCCGCCTCCTCCAACATGCGCACCAACTGATTGCGCAAGTAAAGTGCGTCGCGAAGGTACTTGAATGGGCTGGCATGTTCACGCATCCCCGCAATTTTCGAGTGATCCAGCCGGGTTCCCATCGCGATGACCAATTGGTCGTAGTCCAGAACCAGAGCAGTTGGGCGAATGCCCGGACTGAGAGTTACGGTTCGAGCAACG
The DNA here is from genome assembly GCA_035539295.1 of Terrimicrobiaceae bacterium. GTDB lineage: Bacteria > Verrucomicrobiota > Verrucomicrobiia > Chthoniobacterales > Terrimicrobiaceae > DASTFP01. The sequence continues at coordinate 3,834 of DATLIT010000272.1, forward strand.
GGATCTATCGACTCAATGTCACGAGTATAAAGGCTTGCCCGCGGCGCCATCCGTCGGATGGGCGCAATAACATGGTTGAGCGCGACCGAGCCAGAGATTACTTCCGGAAGCAGTGGTTGGAAAACGACATAGTTTTCGCGATTGACCAGAGCAATCTCGGTTCGTTCGAGCTCGTCTGTGGAGAGGATCCGGCCGAGATGCACTGCGACATAAACGCCGCCGAATCCACCGCCTAAAATAAGGATGCGCTTCTTTGTCACGCCAGTATGTCGGGGGTCCTGGAGAGAACCTTACACCAAACGGGTGGAGATGCCACCCGCGCTGCGGGAGGCTACTTCGAAAGCGAGATATGAACGCCCTGCCAATCCGAGGGTGGCGGCGCGTGAAGGAAGGTCTCACAACGTTTTCTAAGCACGACGCTGGGCGAGTCGATTTCATTCCGGGACAGGACTTCGACGGCGCGCGCGAAATCTCGTGTCAGGTAGGCGCGAAATGCAGTTTCGTAATCTTCGACGAATTTCCGCTTACTTGCGGCGGTGTTGGTGGCACCGAGCAGTTCATAGACTTTGATGGCCGCGCTCTTTCCCTTTACCGCAACGATATCCAGAAGCCGGAAATCAAAAGCTTGGCACCCACGTTCATAAATCGATTCACTCGCAATGATCGAGGTCCCATATTCCTTGTTCAGTGTCTCGAGTCGGGAGGCGAGATTAACTGCGTCGCCGATAGCCGTGTAGTTCATCCTATCGCGGGCGCCGAAATGACCGACGAGCGCTGTTGCACAATGCAGACCAAAACGCGTCTGAAATGGCGGAAGATGCCGCCATTCCGGGGTGCGACCGAGGGCCACCGCCGCATCGGAGCAGCGTAAGGCGGCGAGGCATGCCATTTTCGGATGTTCCTCAACTGGCTCAGGCGCGTTCCAAATGCTCATGATCGCGTCACCGATATACTTATCAATGGTCCCGTTGGTTTCTCTTTGGATGATACGCGAGAGCTCCTCGAGGTAGAGACCGAGCACGTGGGCCAATTGATTCGGAGTGAGAGTTTCGGAGACGGAGGTGAAGCCTTTGATGTCGCTAAACATTATCGAAATCTCCAGAAGTTCTCCGCCGAGGGCAGGTTCCTTCTTGTCGCGGTAGAGCTTCCGGACAAGATCGACGGGCGCGTACTTGCCCATCGCTCGCATTGCCGTTTTCGCCTTCTCCAGGCTCTCCAGCACCTCACCCACGTCCCGGAATACGGAGGTTGTTTGCGCGGGCGAGAAATCGAAAGCATTCATCTTCAGGCTTTCCCGAGTGATCTGCTCCTGGGAGCGCTTGATGCTTCGCAAAATGGCGATCGCGCCTGCCGACAGCAGCAGCATGACAACCGATAGCGCTGCCAGCATGTGATTTCGAATTGTTATCAGCTTCCCAAGATAGAACTCGCGCGGGACGACGATTCCGACGAGCCAATCCTGTGTTCCGGGCAACGCTCGAAACGTCGTCAGGAACTCACGTCCGTCCTCTCGAAACTCCCCTGAGGTAACCGGGCTATGGCCGCCGATTCTGTTCAACCTGGCATCGGCGAGCGCGCGAGCAATCTCGGAGGGGAGATCAGGAGGATTCAGACGCAAATCATCGCCGGAAAGCGTCACCATGTCCGAGCTGACCCCACGCGTGATCAAGCGACCCCCAAGATCACAAAGGAAGATTCGATGC
>DATLIT010000273.1:0-3157 GCA_035539295.1 Terrimicrobiaceae bacterium
TCTTTACGATGGTCGTGTAGTCGCAAGCACGGCGGCTATCGAGCATGCCAACCTGAAGTCTCCTTCCAGTGGCAAAAATGCGACCAGTCCCCTCCAAATCGTAAAAGTTAGTGGTAAGCCATTTCTTGGATCGACGGTTCCGTTTCCGGAGGACTTTGAGGGACGAACCTCGATCGCGATGTTGACTTCACTCGAACATGAGATGGCGCCCTTTTGGCGACTCGAAAGGCTCCTCATGGGACTGAACGTTGTTGCGCTCCTGATTTCAGGCGTAGCCGGGGTGATTGTTGCTCGCGGAGTCACCCGTCCCGTGATAGAACTTTCGCAAGGCGTCCAGCGCATCAACAAAGGTGACTACGGTGTGCGCGTTTCCGTCAAAACGCGGGACGAACTTGGCGATCTGGCTTCAGCATTCAACGGGATGGCGGTGGGACTCCAAGAACGCGATAAGGTCCGCGACCTGCTCGGGAAGTCGGTGTCTCCCGAGGTGGCGCGCGAGCTCATGCGCTCGGAGATCGAGCTGGGCGGCGAGATTCGGAACGTCACTATCTTGTTCTCCGACCTGCGAGGCTTCACTGCGCACAGTGAGACGCAATCGCCCGAGGATCTGGTCAAAGAGCTGAATGCTTATTTTACCGAAGTGACCGGTGCGGTGGAAGCGGCGGGGGGAATTGTCGACAAGTACATCGGCGATGCCGTCATGGCCGTCTTCGGAGCTCCAGTTGAGCTATCCGACCATGCGGATCGAGCAGTTCAGGCGGCCATGGAGATCCTTCGTGCCGAGAAGAGTTTGAATCGACAGAGAAGGGAAATGGGCCTCTCGCCGCTCCGTACCGGCATTGGGATTAGCACAGGAGACGTCGTGGCGGGCAATGTCGGATCGACGTCGCGTTACAACTACACGGTCATCGGCAACGAGGTGAACTTAGCGTCGAGATTGGAGAGCCTGACGAAGGAGCTTCGCTTCGACGCGCGGATCATTTGCAGTAACTCCACGCGGGTCGCTCTCATGAACGACTACCAACTCCGCGATCTCGGCGAGACCGAAATCCGGGGAAAGAAAGGCGCCATCCGTATTTGGGCAGTTGAAGCCCCGAGTGAACTGAGTCAGGCGGGGGCGACAGTCAGCGCCTGACAACCATTCACTGCACGCCGCGCCAACTCTCTGGCTCCGTGATCGATCTCCAAGAGTTCATCCAGGCATGGGTGGGGATGAAATGGACACTCCTCCATCACGCGTTCCACAGTTTGCCAAATCGCTGGGAACTGAATGCGATGTTCGAGAAATGCCTCGACGGCGATCTCATTTGCGGCATTCAGCGTCGCCGGCAGCGAGCCGCCGATTTCCCCGGCGCGGCGCGCGAGATCAAGCGCGGGAAAATCGCGTCGTCGCGGGGCTTCAAAATCAAGACGCCCAAGCGCTGCCAGATCGAGCGAGCGCAGGCTGTTCGAGACCCGTTCCGGCCAGGTCACCGCGTATTGAATGGGAAAACACATGTCCGAATGACTAAGCTGCGCCAGCAGCGAACCGTCGACGAACTCCACCATCGAATGCACGATGCTTTGCGGATGGACGACGACGTCCACTTTCTCCATCGGAACGTCGAATAGCCAGCGCGCTTCAATCATCTCGAGACCTTTGTTAAACAGCGTCGCCGAATCGATCGAGATCTTGCGGCCCATCGACCACGTCGGATGCTTCAACGCCATCTCCGGGGTGACCCGATCCAGTTCCTCGCGCGGTGTGCCACGGAATGGTCCGCCCGAGCACGTCAGGATGATCCGCTGCAGCGCGGAGGCGCCCCGCCCGTCCAAACACTGGAAAATGGCATTATGCTCGCTGTCAACCGGAAGGACCTTGACCCCCTTTCGAGCGGCAGCTTCCATGATTGTTTCCCCTGCCATCACAAGAATCTCCTTGCTGGCGACGGCGAGATCTTTTCCAGCCTCGATCGCCGCCAGGGCTGGCTTGAGTCCTCCCGTGCCAACGATCGCGATCAAAACCATGTCGGCGTCGGAAAGCGTTGCCAGGTCCACCAGTTGCTTCTCGCCATCGGGTCCGGCGGAAAGAGCGGTTTTGGCGTTGGGAAACTCGCTGGCAGCTTGTCTCAATCCCTCCCGATCGCTATGGGCAGACAGCCCCAAGATCTGCATGCGCTCAGGAATGTCACGGGCAACCTTTCTGGCGCTCTTGCCAATCGAGCCGGTGGCCCCAAGGATGACAATACGGCGCGTTCTCATGAGACTCCGATAACGAAACGGAGATAGAAGTACATCAGCGGCGCGGTGAAGAGCAGACTATCGATGAGATCGAGCGTCCCGCCAATTCCTGGCAGGATTGCGCTCGAATCCTTGGCGTGAGTGCTTCGTTTAATGATCGACTCGGCCAAATCTCCCACTATCGCCCCGATGCCGAGTAGCAAACCAAGAATGATCACGTCGTCGAGGCGAAATGCCGAGAGGCGGCTCGGAATCAGCGCGTAGAGCCAGTAACTGCCCAGTGAGGAGAGCACGAGTGCGCCGAAAAATCCTTCCCACGTTTTCTTCGGGCTAATGTGCGGCGCAAACGGGTGACGGCCAAACAGGCTCCCGAAGATATATGCGCCCATATCGCTGAATTTTGTAACTACCATCAGATAAATCAAATAAAACTGACCGGTGGTTTGCCCGTTCTCTGTCGGGGGAGTGAGATAGATAATCTTGGTCAGGAAGTTGAAGAGCCAGGGAATATAGAGGAGGCCGAAGACTGTGTAGGCAATCGCTTCCAGAGAGTCGCGATCAGCGGAGGCGCGAAACATCTGGCGGGAAAAGACCACGAAGAGAAAGGCGACGAGGACTGCCATCTCGAGGTCGTGGGAATGCTCCGGTCCATGGGCGCGCTGATAAAAGAAGCTGCCGATCATGTAGATCGCGGCGCAGAGCATTCCGGTAAGGGTGAAGGCCGGCGTTCCGAGTTCCTTCACCAGATGAAAATATTCGTAGAGGGCGGCGAGCGCGACGAAGAGGATCAGAAGAAAATAACCGTATTCGGACCCGGCAAGCAGTGCCGCGACGATGAGGGCCCAGAGAGCCAGCGTGCTCCCAAGTCGCTGCAGGAAGCTGATCCGGGAAGAATTCATTTGCTGGTCGGCATACCTACATGGGCAATCGTTCGGAG
>DATLIT010000274.1:0-4757 GCA_035539295.1 Terrimicrobiaceae bacterium
TGGTGTCCAGTCTCTCGGAGGAGGGCATTTACAAACAGCCCGCCGCTCATGCCGATGCGTCGGTGTATGCGCCAGACGGAGAGCTCGATGCCGGCTATTTCCAGCGCCTCGCGCCACGCGAGGACGTGCTGATAGACGGTGTCCATGAGGGTTCCGTCGAGATCGAAAAGAAAGGCGGGATTTTCCGTGGCTCTTTTTTCGAGGGACCTTTGCCGTGGTTTCTTGAGCATGCTTCTTTTCTGGATGATCCTGCAGGCATGCCGCCAGGGCGGCAAAGCTCCTCGAGAGTGGCACACGGGAACGCGTATTTCCAGCCTTTCCGCCTCTCCTTTCATGCATTCAACTGCTGCCAGGTTGCAGCCGGTGGAAAGTCCGGATCTCGGCATCGGGCAGCCACCTTTAAAGTAACTTGCGCTTTACCGCCGCTGATGCCCGGGCATACTCGAGCCTCCAATGCAGTCCTCCTTCGGCGTTCACGATGAAAGCAATTCAGACCTCGCCCTGATTGTCGCTTGTGAGAACCGAGGGGGACTTGCCGGCTGCGTCACAGAGGATGACACGGCTGTGCTGTTCGACCGCGACAACCATTAATTTTCGCAAGAAGCGTATGAAACTCCCTACCCCTGAAATCTGGTTTGTAACCGGCTCGCAACACCTTTATGGGCCCGGGCCACTGAAGCAGGTCGCCGCCAACTCGCAACAGGTCGTCGACGGGCTGAATGGCTCCAAGCGCATGGCGTTGCCCCTTGTCTTCAAATCACTCGTCACCCGGCCTGAGGAGATTCGGCAGGTGTGTCAGCAAGCAGGCAGTGAAACAAATTGCGCGGGTCTCATCCTTTGGATGCATACCTTCTCGCCCTCGAAGATGTGGATCGGAGGATTGAAGGCTCTCCGCAAGCCGTTTCTGCATCTGCACACGCAATTTAATCGCGATCTACCTTGGGGTGAGATCGACATGGATTTTATGAACCTGAACCAGGCGGCACATGGCGACCGTGAGGCAGGCTTTATCCACACGCGGCTGCGGCTCAATCGCAAGGTCGTCGTCGGCCATTGGTCAGACCCGGAGGTGCAGGACCGCATCGGTGCGTGGATGCGCGTTGCCCGGGCATGGCACGACTGGCAGGGAGCGGAGTTCGCGCGCTTTGCCGACAACATGCGGTACGTTGCAGTCACAGAAGGTGACAAAGTGAGCGCAGAGGCGTGCTTTGGCTATTCGGTTAACCACCATGCAGTGGGAGATTTAGTCCAGCATGTGAACGCGGCCAGCGATGCCGCAGTGACAAAGCTTTGCGCGGAGTACGAGGAACGCTATGCGGTCGCGGCGCCGTTGCGCAAGGGCGGCGCCCGCCACGATTCCTTGCGAGATGGAGCGCGCATCGAGCTGGGCCTGCGCTCATTTCTCGAGGACGGCAACTTCAAGGGATTCACAACAAATTTTCAGGACCTTCATGGTCTCAAACAGCTCCCTGGCTTGGCCGTTCAGCGCCTGATGGCCGATGGCTACGGCTTTGCTGGCGAAGGCGACTGGAAGACCGCCGCTCTGGTCCGCGCCATGAAAGTCATCGCGGCCGATCTTAAGGGCGGCACTTCATTCATGGAGGACTACACCTACCATCTCGCTCCCAAGGGCCATCAGGTGCTTGGTTCGCACATGTTAGAGGTTTGTGAGTCGATCGCCGCTGGCAAGCCGAAACTCGAAATTCATCCACTTGGCATCGGGGGAAAGGAAGACCCCGTGCGGCTCGTCTTCGACGCGCCGCCAGGTGACGCCATTAATGTCTCAATCGTCGATCTCGGAAATCGGTTTCGCATGATTGTCAACGAGGTCAACGTGGTGAAACCGCAAAAGCCTCTCCCAAAACTCCCGGTAGCCCGCGCCATCTGGGAATGTTTGCCCGATTTCAAGACCGCGCTTGCGGCCTGGATCTACGCCGGAGGAGCCCATCATACGGGTTTCAGTTATTCAGTGAACACCGAGCATATGGAAGATCTGGCCGATATCGCCGGGATCGAGTTGGCCGTGATCGATGCCGCGACCACCATCCGCACCTTCAAGCAAGAGCTGCGTCAAAACGAGATTGCCTATCACCTGGCCCCTGGCCTCGGAGGACTCTAACTTGAATTGCTGCAGGCAAAATTCACTGCCGGGTAGCCAATCGCGGACGATCTGCGGTCCAAATCGATGAGTTACCGCGCAATCCAGGAGGAGTGCTACGAAGCGAATCTTCAACTTCCGAAGTTCGGCTTGGTGGATCTTACTTTCGGCAACGTCAGCGTCGTCGATCGGGCCAGCGGAGTCTTCGGAATAAAGCCAAGCGGCGTAGATTATCTAAAGCTGAAGCCCGAGGACGTTGTGCTTATCGACTTGGAAGGCAAACAGGTCAGCGGCACGCTACGGCCTTCATCTGATACACCCACTCATCGCCGGTTGTTCCAAGCTTTTTCCGGCATCCGTTCCGTTGTCCATACGCACTCGCGCAATGCAGTTTCCTTCGCGCAAGCTCGAAAACCGATCCCCTGCCTCGGGACAACTCATGCTGACTACTTCTACGGCGAGGTTCCGGTCACTCGTCCGATGAGTGGAGCGGAGATACAAAGCGCCTACGAGTGGGAAACCGGCAATGTCATTGTCGAGCGGTTCGACAATCTCGATCCCGAACAGGTCTGTGCGGTCTTGGTCTCCGGGCACGGGCCGTTTGCATGGGGACCCTCCGGCGCAAAGGCTGTCGAAAATGCCCATGCCCTGGAAATTGTTGCGGAAATGGCCTGGAAAGCTCTTCAACTCAATCCAACGGTAAAGCCAATTTCCCAAGCTCTGCTCGACAAGCATTTTCTCCGCAAGCACGGACCCGAAGCCTACTACGGTCAGTAGGTGTTCTGCTCTACGTGGCCACCACTTCGACGCGGCGATTTTTCGCGCGACCTGACTCGTCGGTATTGGGGGCCACTGGCGCGACCATGCCCACACCAACCGGAACGATCATTTCGCCGTTCACCTCGCATTGCTTCTTTAGTGCGTTGACGACCGCTTCGGCTCGGCGCTTAGAGAGTGAGCTGTTGTATTCAAGTCCACTCTGATTGTCTGTGTGTCCAACGATCAGGAACTTCTTCCCCGTAGCCCACTTCAGCATCGTCGCTATTTCAGTGAGAGTTGCTGCCGATTCAGGCTTAATTTCAATTTATCAAAGTCGAAAAAGATGCCATAGATGGCAATCCGGCCCGTCTTGTTAATGGCTGAACTGATTTCGTCGGCTTTCACGACGACCATTCGTTCTTTCAGCGCGCCTTCCCTAAGAATGTCGACGCGGAGAAGAACGCGTCCTACTTCTACCCCCTTGAGTTTTTGGCTTTCAGCGCCAATTCCCGAATAGCCGTTTATTGCAAAAGCGTAGAGCGAAACATAAATCGCACCTTCGCCTCCGGTGAGCTTATACAAGGCATATCGTTTATCGTCGTGATTAAAATCATGGACATAGTACAAACGTTCATTGCCCTTTACTTCTGGATAGCTGCGGGGGACGAAGCGATTGTAGCCGTTGTCCAGATCGTCGCCGCTCGCCTCAAATAAGCGCTCATAACCCTTCGCCTTTAGCTCCGCCTCATACTGCCGAATGCCTTCAAGAGTTGTGGTCTCCGGTGGAAGCTTGTAATAGATAATCGTGCGGGACCTTCGGCTCGGAGCACCTCGAGCACCTTAGTGTCCTTGAGTGCTTGCGCACCATAATCGAATTCAACCTTCTCCAGGGCGAAAATGGCCGCATCGAACTTGCCAGCCTTATACTAAAGGATCTCTGACCCTTCGATACGCTTGAGGGAGGGATCGTCTTTCGAACCCGCCACATCGGCTGCTAGGCATTGGCCACATCTAAGAATGGCAATGGCCGTGAGCGCATATAAACGTTTCATAAAGGTCAGAACATATAAAGGTCATCAGGCAACGACAAGCCCAGGACCGAAGAAAAGACGATGGTTTCGAAGCCTCAGAGTATACAACGATAGCTTTTTTAGGCAGACCTTGCCACTAAGGTGGCCCCCTTAAGGCGAACTTCTTCTAACTGCTTGAGATATTTATTGGTTCAGGGAGAATTTGCGGCGTATTGGAGAGCGATGCTCCGCGATCTTCGGCTGCACCATTTTCGCTGCTTTGATCATCTCATCTTTGAACCCTCCCCAGGCCTCAATCTGATCACAGGTGAGAACGCACAAGGGAAGTCATCCCTCCTCGAAGCCGCCTGCGTCCTGCTGCGCTTGCAGTCTCCGCGTTCGGCCTCTCTCAGTGAAGCGGTGCGATTCAACGAACCAGGCTTTCTTCTGGATGGCCATTGGAACGATCGGCACATCAGCGTGAGGTTTGTTGATTCGCTAAAGGCATTCGCGCTCGACTCCAAGCCCCAGTCACGAACGGGTGATTATCTGCTGGTCGCACGAGTCTCATGGATTTCCAATGATGACATCTTGCTTGTGCGGGGATTAGGATCGCATCGCCGCAGGTATCTCGATTTTCTCGGCGCGCAGGTCGCTCCAAACTACCTACGCCATCTCCGCGCCTACGAACGCGCGCTTCGTTCCCGAAATGCGCTCCTCAAAGAGGACCGACCCCGACGCGAAATCGAAGCGTTCGACAAACCGTTGCTCGAAGCAGGTGGCCACCTCCTGGCGGTCCGTCGGGAGCTTTGCCTGGATGTGGCGCCGCTCGCAGCCACGGCCCTCAGGGTTATCTCGGGCGGTTCGGAGCAACTTGAGCTGGTTTATCA
>DATLIT010000275.1:0-3268 GCA_035539295.1 Terrimicrobiaceae bacterium
GCCTTCCTGGCCATTCGTTTGAATGAAGAGCACGAGACAACTCTCGTCCGAGTCGGCTTTTTGTTGGGTGAAGAAATGGAAGTTCTTAGGCTGCAGTGCCGGAGTCAGCTGGCCGGTCACAATCGTTCCGAGGGGTATCTGAGTGGCCGCAGTTTTGTAATAGGTGGAGATTGCCTGAGCGAGCAGACCAGGCAACGTAGAGGCTGGATCTGCACCTGAAATGCTTGGCTCGAAGGCTGCCGCGGCCAAATTCAACACGACATTTCCCGCGACATCCTGTCCGGCGATCTTGTCAAAGTGCAGCGAGCCGCGAAGAAGAGAATCGTGCCCGATCGGCAGGACCCAGTCGATTTGCCCCGCATCGACGAAGAACAGGATGCCGCTTAGGATGAACATCTGGAGCGTGCTCTCCTTCGGGTTGATCTCTGGCGGACCGAGCGTGCTGTCGAGCACGTAAAATTGGTTCGGTTGACCAGCGTCGACCACGAAGCGCAGCCTGCTGGCTTGTCGAGTCGGTCCTTCCTTCAAATACTGGATGGCTACCACTTGCGCCTAAGAGCGCGCTCATTAGCGCAGGATGTTCGAGAACTGGGCAGTAATTAATTAGATAGTGACGAGCGAGGCATTGTTCGTGACGACTGAGCCTCTGTGCGTGACCAGTGAAGCTGCATCCACGAGCTTCTCGAAGGCGATCGAGCTGCTCGAGACACAGTCCATCGCATCCCTCGTTGAGAAGGGCGCAGGAAGGGCATCCTAGCGGTATCTCAAAATTGGGTGACTGTGCCGGAATCGCGGGGTATTTTCGCTGGATTGGCGACGGAGACGAAAACTTCCACATCGACCTGGTTGGCGCTCCGGAATCCTGTATTTGCGCGGCTCTGGCTAGCAAGTGTCCTTTCTGGCACGTTTGTGTCGGCGCAGGACGTTGCCGCGACCTGGTTGATGCATAGCGCCGGCGCTTCTTCATTTGCGCTGTCGCTCATGGCGACTGCGGCTGCGGCGCCTTTCTTTCTCCTCACGTTACCAGCGGGAGCTGTTGCCGACATTGCGAATCGGCGTGTCGTCATGATCAGCGCAGCGCTGTGGCAGGGGGGTTGCTCGGCACTCCTCGCGCTGGGGGCGTGGAACCACCTGATCAACGCTAGCTCGATTCTCGCGTGCATTTTTGCCCTGGGCATGGGTGTGGCTTTCTTCGCGCCGGTATGGGGCGCAATTGTTCCGGACGTTGTTGCCAAGGAGGAACTGCCTTCGGCGATCACGCTGGGTGGCGTGCAGTTGAACCTCTCGGGCATTGTTGGGCCCGCGCTTGGCGGTCTATTGTTGCCCGTGCTTGGCGCTCCCCTGTTGATTTCCTTCAATGCGATGACCTTCGTCCTTGTGGCTCTGGCAGTAGCGCAGTGGAGGCCGCGCCGCGAACAGGAGACGATGCCCCGCGAGAATTTTACAGAGTCATTCGTCAGTTCGCTCCGGTATGCCAACCATTCGCCGCGTATCAAAACGATCCTCTTTCGGGACCTGATTTTTGCGCTGGTGATCTCGATTGTTCCCGCGCTGCTGCCAGTGGTTTCGCTCAAGGAACTTCACCTTTCGGCCGCGCAGCTGGGCCTGGTCTTTACTTGCGTTGGCGTTGGCTCCTTGTTCGGGGCGATCGTCCTTCTTCCTTATCTGAGGCAGCATATCTCGCCAAACGCTACCACCTCGATATCCATGACGATTCTCGTCCTCGTGCTCGTGGCGCTAGCGGTGACACGGCAACTGCCTGTCCTCCTCACCGGTGCGACGCTTGCGGGCATGGCCTGGGCTTTGGCGGGATCCGAACTATGGGTCGCCGGCCAGCGTGTCATGCCAGGTTGGGTTCGCGGGCGGATGGACGCTCTTCAGATCATGTTGGGCCAGGGGGGAATGGCGCTCGGCGCTTTTCTATGGGGGGCGGGGATTTCTCATGCCGGCCCCGAGTGGACTTTCGCCGCGGCGGCCGTCCTTGCTTTGAGCGTGCTAATTCTTGGAGGTCTGTTTTCAATAAACTTCCCGGCGGATCTGAGTCTGGATGCGGCCCCTGGCAATCCACTTCATGATTTCCCAGCAGTCCCGCCCTATGACGCAGGGCCGGTGACGATCACCATCGAGTACTTCGTCGAAGAGAGCCGCCGCGATGAGTTTCGGCGGCTAATGGAGGAGGTTCAGGCAGTATGCCGGCGCAACGGCGCGTTTCACTGCAGACTCGATGAGTGTCTCGAGGATCCGGGCACATTTCGCCTGGAGTATATGGTCGCGACCTGGGCCGAGCACCTTCGTCAAAACTTACGCAGGACTGTCGAGGACAGCCGGCTCTACGATGCCGCCTGGAAGCTGAATACTGGCGATGCGGAACCGCGCGTGCGCCACTATCTAGCGGCGAAACGCGCCTTGCAGCTCCACGGCTACGGCCTTTCCGGCCGCACCTTTTCCAACAAACAAGATTTGCAACCCCAAACGGCAGCAAGCTTGTCGGCCGGCGCGTGAAACAGCAGCCTTTGAGGCCGCGTGGAGTAATGGATCTCTCCATACTCGCCAACTTCGTAACGTGGCCCGGACAATCCTGGCGTAAGTGGACTGCTCTTGCTTTCCGCCACGATTGGCCTCTGATCGCCAATGCTGCGTTGAGTCCTTTGATTGCTCAGAGTTGCCGATCTCCGCTCACGATGGCGGCTGCTCGCTCATCAGGTCTCCGTATGTCAGGCTCGGGTAACTCCGTAGCTTCGGCGCGCCATGTTCGGATCAGACACCGCTCCCCGTATCCGTCCATCCTTTCCTGGCGCTAAGTTCATAATAGCGATTCTCTGAGTGTCGCGAAATCCCAGTTGTTCTTGTCTGCGAGTCCGCGGAACTCTTCGAGGGTAACTCGCAGTGCAGGGGTGATTCCGTCTCTAGCGAGGATGGCCTCGATTCCGTCTTCGATTGCTCGAAATGCGCCAAGTATCGCGAGACCCTCTTGAGGGCTCCATACAAATAGGACTCTAGATTCGTGTCGCCCAACAATCAGGTTTTTGAAAGCGATCACCAGTGTCCCTCCTTGGTCAGTCCCGTATGTTCGTGCGTTTTCTTCCTTGGCATACCTGAAATTTAGACGAGGGAAGGCCAGAGATAAATGGACCTATCGGCCCATATCACGAACGAGAGATTGCAGGCGATCGTGTGCTGAAGGCATTGACCGCCAGCTATCAAGAGCTTCACGCGAATGTCACCGTCACCCGCGACTCCGATCGGACCCTTCCGCGCCTTCCAGCCC
>DATLIT010000276.1:0-7177 GCA_035539295.1 Terrimicrobiaceae bacterium
CGGCGACGTATTACCTGGAGGAGCAAGTCGTCGCATCGCGGCGGGGCGCGCGAGAGAAAATTGGGAGAGCCGCTTAGCACTGGCAAGATTACTGAGGACCTCGACAGGATAATAGAAGCAGGCAGACGTCCGGATGCAACAGCGGCCGAGAAGGCGAACGCCGAGAGAGCCAAGGCAATTAGGCGTGGATTTGAAGATGACGCGCGAAAACTGAATGACCTGGCAAGGCAACGAAGGGAAATTGAGAGAGAGACGCGATGAGGCCGAGCTTGAAGAAAATTAGCTTATAATATCCGTAAAGGAATCGTACTATGTCCCATAGGTCCGCACAGCTCTTCGGGCGACATAACAAACCTGCAGGACGGCCTCCTTCGCTTGATTCAGCTGGCGCCTGCAAGTGTCCGACCCAGAGCGTGGCACTTCGCAACGATCTCCCCTACGGCGCTCCTTTGTTCGCTGCCTCTGCTCCGCTCTTCACCGGCGCACAATACCAAAGCTTGTTCCCTTCGCTATCGAGAAAACTTCCCACGTAGAACTCGTCGTAGACCTCGATCGAATCCGAAATAATGACGCCACTTTCGCGCAGTTGGCGTTCCATCTGCACCGCGTCGTCCGTCTCGATGGTTATACGCGGATTAGGATTTTGGGTGGGACATGCATACCAATTCGACTTGAGCATGAGAATGATCTCCCCCAGATAATACCCGACCTGCTTCCCGCCCTCATAGGCAGGCTTCAATCCAAGGACAGTCTCATAGAACTTCGCGGCGCGCTCAGCATCGACAATCGGCAGCGCGATTACCTTGACATGTTGAAGGCGGGAAGTCTGCATTTTTCTAGCTAAGTATTAGCCTCGACAAAGTCAACCTCAGCTAAGTTGTAGCGACGGTGTCCTCACCGTGGGTCGGGGGGACACCAACGCCACAACAACTAATCGGGAATTCGGTGAGACGGGCGAAAGCATCTAATTCTCCTCGAGTTCCGCACACGCTTTCGCGGCCGTAATGATAAGCGCCGGCATCGAGAAGGTGAGGGCGCCATCATTTCCCACGAAGGCTTGTAGCCCCCGCTCCGATTCCGCGCTAAGGGTCTTGAATTGCTCATCGTCGAGCAAGCCGCCGAGGGTCCAGACACACGCCCTCTCGGTCGCCACGAGTGATCGAATCGACGCGAAGTGAACGACTCCATCGTGCCGGGTCACTTCGGCGTCGAAGATCCCGGCGTCGGAGCACAAGGAATGCAATTTGTCCGCGTCGCCGAGCACAAAGGGTGCGCGGAACGCGCCAGCCACGCCATCGCCAAAGAGCCGTCGCAGCAAGTCCTCGAAGGCCGCGTAGCCCGGCGAATGCTCGAGAGCATCGCAAACCGCCACGGCCAGTCGGCCACCGGGTCGCAATACACGAATCATCTCGCGAAGCGCCCCGGCAGGCTTCTCGAAAAACATAATGCCAAATTGGCTGACGACCGCGTCAAAGCTTTCGTCGGGAAAAGGAATCGCCTCGGCGCGTCCCATTCGCCATTCAATGGTGTCGCTCTTGCGCCTGGCAACCTCCAGCATCTCTTCGCTGGGATCGAGACCGGCCACCGATCCGCTCAAGCCGACGCGATCGGCCACAGCACGGGCCAAAACGCCCGTGCCGCACGCCACGTCCAGGACCGATTGTCCCGGCGCGATTGCTGCCGCGTCCGTAACGACGCTAGCCCACGGATGGAAGAGCGCGGGCACAAAAAACTCTTCGTAGACCTGCGCCGGAAAAGGTGCCGCGCACGCTTTCTCGTTCTCACTCATTGCCCGCTCCTTGAAATTTCTCGACCGTTACCAGACTATCGCTCAGCGCTGGGGAAAGCGCGATCACGATTTCGTCGCCACCACCTCGAGGTATTCGGAGGGGACAACCATCGTGCCGTCGGTTGCCTTGCTGAATTCCCCGATTACGCGATGCAATTCCAGTCGCAAGCGTTCCCGACCAGGATCAAGTGCTTCCAATGCCTTCATAACTGGACCGAATGTGGTCGAAAATACTTCGATCCAATGGGCCGGTGAACGATAGCGGAAGACGAAGTGCTGGGGCTTGACCTCCAAGGTGACGGGGTCTCCGAAAAGCTGTCGCAAATGATCTTCCGAACCCCAAAGACTCGGAGGTTTCTGCCCTTGTGGAGGGGGAACCAGTTGCCTAACGGCACCAAAAAAAGGCTCCTCCGAATCCCGTCGGCCTCCAGTTTTGCCATCCCGATTTCCCTCCAGGGCGGCACACCCGTATGAGCTCGTCGGGCTTTCTCGTGGTTGGGGGCAAACATCGAGCCAAAGGTCGACAGCACGACATCGAACGCGTTGTCGGGAAAGCCAATCTCCTCGGCATCACCTTCGAGAAACGCCACCGGGACTCCTTCGGCGGCGGCCCGAACACGCCCGATCTCGAGCAGGCTGGGAACGTAATCGATCACCGCCACCTCGCACCATCAACGCACGGCAGCAATCGCCGTGTTGCCGGTGCCGGTCGCCACATCGAGCACGGTCAGACCGCCGCGCAGATCGACGGCCTTCGCAGAGCATCTCGCTTACGATCTGAATCCTTGCGCCAGCTGTCCGATAGTCGCCCGCCGCCCACGCTTGGCGCTGTCTTGTTTCGCGTCGCCCACCGTCATGTTTCCTTACAAAATTGCGCAGCATTCTAAGCGAAGGACTCCTGTACGCGGGAAAGGTTATCATCGATGGCGATGCTATGCGAGTAACGAAGCCATGATTTCGACCGCGAGATCAGCGCTCCCGATGGCGCGATCAGCCCAGTTCCACACCAACGCTGCGCAGAGACGACCGGACGCATGTCGCCCTCGCTCGCCAAGCTCCATGCGGCATGCTCGATCACAAGGACGCCCGCGACCACCCGTGAAAGTTCCATCGCGAGATCTCGCGCGCACGCTTCCATCTGAGCGCGATCACCTGCGAGGAGTTGTGAGAGCTGAAGTCGGATTTGATCAAGGGCCGCGAGAAGATTCTGCCGTGCTTCCGCGAGAATTGCCGGGATGTTCTCAAGCCGCGCTCCAAGCTCAGCAAACAGATCCTCAAGCACCTTTTCGCCTTGCAGAACGCGCAGAACGTCGAGACTCAAGACATTCGTCGTCCCCTCCCAAATGGGCAGCACCTGGCTGTCCCGGAGCAGGACCGGCAGCCCTGTATCCTCCACATATCCTGCGCCGCCAAGGCATTCCAAGACCTCGCTGGCCGCCGACACTGCCATCTTCGCGGTAAACAACTTCGCGAGGGGTGTAAGGAGTCGGAGGATCCTGCGCTCCTGCACTGTCGCCGTTCCGACCTCGTCTCTACCGAGAAGCTGCGCGGCAAAGAACACGAGATGAAAAGAACCTTCGAAGCCGACCTGCAGGCTCGCCAAAGTCTCGATGTGCAGCGGATGCTCCGAAAGCAGCTTGCCAAAGGCATGGCGTCGCGAGGCATAGTCTCGAGCCAGCGCCAGCCCGCGTCGCATAAATCCGACCGCGCAACATGCATTGTAGAGACGCGTGATATTGAGCATTGTGGCGATCTTTTTCACACCTCGTCCCTCGCCGCCGATCAAGCGCGCCGGGGTTCCCTCGAGCAAGAGCTCGGCCGTCGGCAACGCTCGTGTCCCAAGTTTGTCCTTCAAACGTTCAATCCGAATGCTGTTCATTCGACCTTGTTCGTCGCGTAGGCGCACCAGAAATAGACTAAGGTCCCGTGAATCTTCGATCCGGGCTAAAGTCAGTGCCAACTCCGAGGTGGTCGCGGAGGTAAACCACTTTTCTCCATACAGTCGAAACATGCCACCCTCGCGTCGCGCGACGGTCTCGGTTCCGCTGACATCCGAGCCGCCGCTCCGCTCGGTCATCCATTGGCCCGCAGTCCACATGGTGTCCGGATCGCGCGAGATAAGATGAGGAACGATCTCGCGGCGCAGGTCTTGTTCACCTTCGATCTCCAACACGCGCGCGGCGCCGTCGGTCATCGCAAGCGGGCAACTGTAGATCGCGGATGAAGGATGATATAAATACAGGAGCGCGAACTGGTGGACCCTCGCTTCCGCGTGCCGTCGTTCATAAGCCGTGGCAACAATCCCCTCTTCAGCAGCTATCCGGTGCATCGCCTGCCAAGCCGGCGAAACGCGAATCTCATCGATGCGACGGCCCCAAGCATCGAACTGCACCAGTGCGGGCGACGCGCGCTCCGCCTCGAGCGCGAGACCGATCATCTCACCGGCAGCGCGGGCACCCAAACGTCGCAGCCCCGGTTCGATCTCTGCAAGCACTGGTCCGACGATGTTGCGGCGCAGGAACGATCGTAAAACGCGATCGTCATCGTATTGATTTCCAAGCCGCGGAGGTGCCTGGAAAAACTTCTTCATGACATCGCACGCGCGTCACCCGGAATGCGGTCTGGTTCCGACGACTTCATAGAGCTGGTAGACACCCGTCTTGCCGCGAATCTCCCATGGGGGGCATTGGTTAACCTCCACCTCGTGGCCAGCCTGTTCATAAGCATCCTCGGAGATTAAGAAACTCGTGCCAACGTTCTTGTTTGCCGCTTCGACGCGACTGGCGAAGTTGACCGCGTCGCCGACGATGGTGCGTCGTTTGTAGGCCCCCCAGCCAACGCTGCCCACGATCACCGTGCCGTAATGAAGTCCGATCCCAAGGTCGAAACTCCTGCCATGAATCGCCTCAAAATATGATCTCATGTCCTCGACCGCTTGCAACATTTCCAGACCAGACTGGAGGGCCCGGGAGACGACCCTCCCGGTCTCTTCCAGGCCGAAGACAGAAAGAATCCCATCGCCGATGTAGTTGTCGACCACACCGCCGTGTAAGTGAATGATCCGCCCCATCCGGTAGTAGTAGCGGTTCAGCGCGTGGATCACGTCGTAGGGAAGCAACTTTTCGGCAAACGACGTAAATCCTCGGATGTCCACAAAAAGGATTGCGACCTGTCTCTCCTCGCCGGCCGCCTCGCCAAATTCTTCGGCCATGCTCCCGACCGCAAGTTCCTCGTCTTCGTCATCGAGGACGAGCCGACGCACCGTCGTGTTGCCAGTGACACGGGTTTGGCACGCCAGTCGAATCATCGGCTTGAACTGAAGATGCATCGCGATCTCCTCCTCGGCCGCGCTCCGTTGACTGCAATTTTCCAACCCCTCGAGGATCGCTGTCCGACACGTAGAGCATCGGGCATTGCCGCCACAGGCGTGCGTGAATTTGATGCCGACGCGCAGGGCCGCCTGCAAGATTGTCTCACCCGGGGACACCTCGACGGCGCGAGCATCCGGCAAGAATGAGATGCAACCACGGCCGTCGCTTCGAGGCACGCTCACAGCAGGCGACTCTTCCATCATTGCAGGAGGGCGGAGGTTTTCAAAGTCTCAGGCCGTGGGTTGGAACGCGATAAATTCTCGCGTGACGTCGCCGGAGGCTTCTGCACGGCAAACAAACCAGCCTTTCTCCTTGCTGCCATCGTGGTTGCCACGGACGCGTGCGCAGCAGCGGTCGGTCGTTATCAAGGCATTTCCAAAATCTCGCTCGGTATAGCCGTGGAAATGGCCGCAAAAGACGGCTCCCAGGTTGAATTCCAGCAACCGCGCGAGAACGTCGTCCGCGTTGAGAGGACGCATTGGCACGTTGGCGCCCAGCGGAAAGTGAGTAAAAAGAATTGTCGGCTTGCGACGGTCGAGTTTTGGCAAGCTCTCATCGAGCCACGCCAGAGTATCCGACGAGATCTTCGTGTCCTGCCATGCGTTGCCCTCGGTCGTGTCGATTCCCACCAACTGCCAGCCTCCATGTTCAATGATGTAATTGGTCTGACCCTTAAATGTCTCTTCGTAGGACCGTCGATCGGTCGGGCTGAGGTAGTCGTGGTTGCCTATCGCCGCGTAGAAGGGGATACCCAGTGTCTCGAAGGCATCGCGAATCCCGTGGTGCTGGCCCGGTAGGCCGCTATCCGCCAGGTCGCCGCAAAGCAAGCAGAACTCAGCGCCAAGAGCAGTGGTCTTCATTTCCCGAGCGACCCCCTCAAACCACGGCCAGCACTCTTCATTGAAGAAGTGCAAATCGTTCACAACGAGGAACGTAAAGCCGCGTGCCCCTCTCAAGTCATCCGCCCGGAGCCGACCGGGCCAAAGACCAAGAGCCAGCAAGATTCCCGCGTTGAGACGCAGGAACTCGCGGCGTGTGATTCTCCCAACCATCCCCATACTTGAGCGACTTTTCTACCAGGGGCAAGTGTGCTCGGGACGACGCTCGTCAACGCCAGACGAATCGTCCGTCCCGCACTTAGATGTAGAACTGCTCGTTGTATGGCCGCAGATCGAGTTCCAGCGTCCATGCAGAGCGATCCTGCGCGGCGAGATGCCAATAGGCATCCGCGATCGTGTCGGGATCAAGAATGGGCTCACCGGCCGGCCGGTGCGCATTGCCGGGCGACGCTGCGATCAATCCGTCGATGATAACATGGGCCACATGCACCCCGCGAGGCCACAACTCGCGTGCGAGAGATTGCACCAGTCCGCGGACTGCGAATTTTGCACTGCTGAAGGCGAGCCAGCCGCCGCCGCGCACGCTCGAGGTCGCACCCGTGAAGAGCATGACCCCGTCACCGGCCTGCAACATATCGGACGCGGTCTCCTGCGCGCAGACGAAACCGCCCAGCGCCGCCACGCGCCAACATTGCTCAAACTGCTCTGGAGTTGTCGCCAAGAGCCCGTGACCAAGAGCGCTGCTGGGATTATGCACGAGCACGCCGATCGATCCCAGGTTTTCGCGGACACGCTGCACTGCTCCTCGTGCTTCCGCCGGACGGCTAACATCCGCAACGACGCTGATCGCGCGCGGACCTGATGCAGAGATTTCCTGGGCGAGGACTTGAATGAAGTGTGAGCTGCGTGCAACAAGCCCGAGTTGAAAGCCTTCCCGTGCGAAACGCCGGGCGAGAGCGGCTCCCAACCCGGGCCCCACGCCAGTGACCAATGCAACCTGATTCAGCACGGTGTCCCAGATCTCATCGCAAAAGAGAGAATCTGCGAAGAATTTTCGACGGTTTCGTCCGGAGCTGTCCTCGTAGCGAGTTCGCGGCTAGGGGCGGCCGTGTTCGAAGAGATCAATCAGCGTCTGCTTGAAGGCTTTATTCACTGGAAAGTGCCGCTCGAGGAATACC
>DATLIT010000277.1:0-2699 GCA_035539295.1 Terrimicrobiaceae bacterium
CGAAGGCCAATGATCGGATCGATCCACCACTGGTTACCGGATTTCGAGGTTGGCAGACGGTTCTCGAGTTCCTGAGAGAGAGCCTTAGAGAGCTTCTTTTCGGCTTGAGCCACGCGGGCTTGAGCGTTCGCTAGCGCTTGGGCTTCGCGCCTGTCAAGGCGGGCCCGCTCTTGCGTTAGGCGCTCCTGGAGCACGGCATCGAGAAAAGCACGGTATTCGCCGCGCAGTCCTCTGGCGATTCGAAGAATATCCGCGTCACGAAACGCGTCTCGAAGAGGATTGCTGCTCGCGAGCTCCCGACGCAACCTCGTTTGCAAATCGGACTCGAGGCCCACGGCTAATCTGTTGCGAGCATCCTCCTCCAGGATGGCGGTCTCATTGCCAAACTGAGCCCGCAACTTCTGCACTTCCGCACCCACGGCACTTTGAACGCGCGCGCCAACTGCGCCAAAGATGCGCTGCGCGGCGTCATCACTCACGCGCTGGATACCCGCATCGTCGATGCTCGCGTCAACGTCGAGCCCGAAATAGTTATAGCGTGCGCCCGCGTAGATATCGAGGAAGCCGCGTCGATCGTCGATGATTCGGTAGGCGAGGGCAAGCTCCACCATTCCCTGCTGAAGTTTGATATGCGCGTTGTTGTAAAGCGGCCCGGGAGGATCGCCGCTGGCTGAGAGCTGGGCGAAAAATCCATCGCCGAGGATACCCCACTTGCCTTTCCGAACTTCACCCTTCGCCATGATCCCCCAGTCAAGATGCTTGACCACCGTCAAGGGGTTATAATCAACATGAGTATCCAACCCCTTCACGCCGACCGTGCCGTCTACGCCCAGGCCCCACAAGTAGGGTTCTAGGATAAATGACCATCCGTTTGGATCTTTGCCGGGAACGACTTCGAAACCCGTGTGTCGAGCAAGGATCGAGTCCCCCGGCGACTCGACGGGCACCGGCTCCTTGAGCGAGAGCTTCCTTCCCGTAGCCGCAGACGTCGGCGCAGGATTTTCCGCGGACACTGGTGAAGCGCCCCATGAAGTTGCAACCAGCGCGATACTGATCAGCAAGCCAACAAGCCGGATCGATTGCATGGTCCAATTCCTCTCAAGTTCACGCACAGTATAGTTGCGCACGCTCGTTATCATTTCAGCGGGTTGGGTAGCAGCTTCTCGGAAAATTTGACTCCGCGCGCAGTCAAAGCTTCGCCAGCCATGGGAGACAACACACCGGTGATAGCAACCATGTAGCCGGTAGGAGCAGGATGGAAAGCCGTGGCTTTCAACGCCGTGATGAAGCGCTCCGCCATTGGGGTCCAAGCCACATAGTCCCACTGGATCGGGACGACGACCGTGCCGTCATTGGTCTGACAGACCGTGAGGCCGTTGAGATGGGTGATGCGGGCGATCGGCGAGGTGTTGTTCAGGTTAGCCATAATCTGGGCGCTCTGCTGAAATGCCAGGCCGTCGTGTTCATCCTGGCTGTTGGCAGCCTGGAGGAGAAACTCGCCCTGTCCGGGAATGTGCCCAAGCTGCCCCAAGGCCGCCACGGTGAGCGTCTGCGTAGTCGGTGAGATAGCACTGTTGTTGACAAACGCGTTTGCGGCATCCGGCGCGAGTCCCATGTCATTTGTCAGCAGGTCGAGATTCATCTGGCGCAGTTCCCCGGGGCTCTTGTCGCGCAGTGAAGCCTGCAATGTAGCGGTCCAATCGAGTCCATGAATCGTAGCGCCGGCCGCTCCACCGATTGCCCCCATCCCGAACCCGACCGCCAGCTTTCCGAGAAAAGCCGGCCAGGCTACTTTGTTTAGCTCACTCTGAAAGGCTTGGTTATTGCAGTAGGGATCAACGCCGAGTTTGAGGGCGAGGTCGCGTTTGCTCTTGGAGAATCCACTAAGGTTTTCCACAAGCTGACCCTGACCCAGGCCTGAATCGTTACCATCGGCCACATTCTTCACCGCCTGCCCGGCTTGGTTCAGAAAACCCAGGATCCCGCGCGGCACGCTCGCGATCGTCGGGAGCGGGTTGGTGATCAAGTCTTGCGCCACATTGAGCGGTCTGGCCGCCGCTTGCGCAGCCGCCTGGGTGAACTCAGTGGTCTGCGACATTGCTTGCAGCGCGGCGATGCCTTGGATCTCCGCAACGCGACGCATGAGCATGGCATTCCCATCTGCGGTGAATACTCCGTAGTCAGAGTCGATCGTATATTGATTTGAGCCGGAGTAAGTCGGCACGGGGTTCTGCACGGTAAAGTTCGGCCCCGAAAGGTATTGCGGCTGCAGGATCGCACTGGCATCGAGCGTGGGGAGCGACTCGAAAGCCTCTGGTGTCGATGAAGGTGACGGTGTTTGGGCGGACAGCGACACGGCGGCCCCGAGAACAGCGCAGGCGAATAGAGCGATGGTGGCTGGGTTCATGTAGGGAGGACAGTCTTTCAGACAGCACCACGGGATGCAAATGCGCTAGATTCGAGAACCCCACGCACAGGTCATGGGGTTTTCACGCATCGGAATCCGAGATGATTGGTCCCGGTATTCACCTCGCCTTTGCCGCGTGTCCCCACTATATAGCGGGTGCAGTATTGCTCGTTGCAGAGGAAGGAACCACCTTTGTGGACGCGCTTTTTTTCCGACGGCTCGGCGGGATCGAAGGGGCTTTCCGGCCCTTGAGGGTTTCGCGAGACGCTGCTCTCTTGGGATAGCTTTTGAA
>DATLIT010000278.1:0-10195 GCA_035539295.1 Terrimicrobiaceae bacterium
CTAGTTTGTTGTCCTACCGTAGAGAGGTAGCGGCAACGTCCCCACGTCGTTCGTCGCTTCCTATAAGACCAAGCTAAAATTCGACCGCGGAGTCACGGCGCTTGGGTCGCTGGGTTTTTCGAAGCTTGGAGTCACTGTGCCGCTTCTTTGGCCCCGCCGGGAGGAGAGCCTCTCCACGGGTGCTAGCTCCACATGAGCTTCTGATGACCAATTCAAGCGGGAGAACGTTTTGATGGCTCCCTACCTTTTCATTGTTCATGAGCGCGATTGCGGCTTCAGCCAGGAGCTTGCCTTGTTCGAAGGGATGCGTGCTGATGCTGGTCAGCGGCGGACACGTATAGGAGGCAATCGGGAGGTCGTCGTATCCCACGACAGCAAAATCCTCTGGCACAGACAGCTTTGCTTCCCGCAATGCGAGCATCGCGCCTAGGGCGATAGTGTCGTTGCCGGCGAAGAGTGCTGTTGGGCGAGCGTCACAGGCAAGTATCCGCCTCATCGCCTCATAACCGCTTTGAGCTGTGAAATCGCCCTCCGCAAACACGGCCGGATCAAAGCGAATTTTTGCGGCTTGCAGCGCTTGGCGATAGCCCTCGAGACGGAGAAGGGCACCATGATAGTTAAGCGAAGCATAGCTAATATGGGCGACTCGCTTATGGCCTAAGGATAGAAGGTGCTCGGTTGCTTTGCGGCTAGCTTGGCAATCTTGAGTTCCGATCGCACTTTCTTCTGGCTGCTCAGCAGATCCAGCTACCAGGACCGGAAAGCTGGTCTCAATCACTTTACGCAAAGCGGGATCGCCTTTGCGGGGATTAAGTATGATCATGCTGTCGACGCGCTTGCTCTTGGCGAGATCTAAATAATCGTCAACGCGTGGTGGGTCAGCCACTGCTTCCATCAACACTCGAAAGCCGCGCGCGCCGCATATTTCGTTCAGGCCGTGCACCATTATCGGTACGAAACCATCGACCCCGAGCAACTCGGGACGTGAGAGGACAAGTCCGATGCTCTTACTGCGGCCGGTGACGAGCATTGCTGCGGCCGAATTAGGAACGTAGCCAAGTCGCCGCGCCGTGGCCAGAACGCGCTTGCGGGTCTTGCCGCTGACACTGACTCCTATTCGATTGCTGAGAACATAGGAGACCGTTGTCCGCGACACACCGGCGGCTTTGGCAATATCATGGGAGGTGATCAATCTAGCCATCTGTAGCAATCACTCTCTTGTGCATGTACGGGCGGGAACTGCGCTCTCCCTCCTTGAACCGTGTTGTCTGCGAGCCTGCGCTCAGCTGATGACATTCTCGGTTGCGGGATCGAAGAAGGTCGCTTTTTCGAGGTCGAATCGAACCGTGACGTTCTCGCCCAAATGGAAGATGTGCTCGCCTTGGATGCGCGCAATGAGGCTGCCCTGGCCGGCCTTGAAGTAAACCAAGGATTCCGAGCCCATCGGCTCTGAAGTCTGAACTGTCAAACTGGCCGCTGCGCTCGAGTCGTCAACGTCTTCATTGCTGATGTGTTCAGGGCGAATTCCCAGGACAAGCTCTTTGCTAAGATGTTTGCTGGCCAGTGGCTCCAGTGCGCCTCTGAGGGGCAGTTCCAGCGCGCCTACTTCTCCACTCTGCACGAAGAAAAGCCCTCCCTCGCGTCTTTGCACGGTTCCCCGGATGAGATTCATTGGCGGGCTGCCGATGAAGCCGGCGACAAACATGTTTGCCGGCTGGCGATAGAGAGTGAGGGGATCGGCAATTTGCATGATCTTGCCATCGCGCATCACGCAGATACGATCGCCCATCGTCATTGCTTCCACCTGATCGTGGGTCACATAGATCATGGTCGAGCCTAGCTCGCTGTGGAGCCGCGAAATCTCCGAGCGCATCTGGACCCGCATCTTCGCGTCAAGGTTGGAGAGGGGCTCGTCAAAGAGAAAAACCTTTGGATCGCGCACGATCGCGCGGCCTAAGGCGACGCGCTGCCGTTGACCTCCCGAAAGGGCCTGCGGCTTTCGGTCGAGCATCTTTTCCAAGCCAAGCGTTGTCGCTGTTCGGTTGATCGTATCCGTGATAAAGGCCTTGTCTTTCCGCGCGATCTTCAAGCCAAACGCCAGGTTCTCGAAGACGGTCATGTGAGGATAGAGAGCATAGTTCTGGAAGACCATTGCTATGCCTCTGTCCTTTGGCTCAAGATCGTTCACTACCTCTCCTCCGATCTCGATGGTTCCGCTGGAGATCTCCTCAAGCCCGGCGACCATCCGGAGAGTGGTCGACTTGCCGCACCCCGAAGGCCCGACTAGAACCATGAACTCACCGGCGTTAATCTCGAGACTGATATTCTTGACTGCTGTGAAGGTGGGACGCCCACGAGCGTCCACATAAGTTTTGACCAGATCGCTAATTCTTACAAATGCCTCGTTCATAAGACTACTCTCCAGGATTCGATTGCTAGACGACCAGAGTTGCCAAAGCTAAGCTGCCTTCGATTTGGTTGCCCCGGGTCGAAGCGCCTCGGGAATCCACTCGCCATGGGCAGCCAATAGATCGTTAACCAGGGCGCTAATCTGGTCGAGATCGAGTTCCGCAGATGTGTGCGGATCAACCATCGCAGCATAATGAATGAAGCGGGGATCTCCCTTGAGAACTGCTTCCACCGTGAGTGCCTGGACGTTCACGTTGGTCTGCATCAGGGCGGCAAGGTGGGGCGGGATGCGACCGATGCGAATCGGCTGGATCCCGTTCTTGTCGACCGCACACGGCACCTCAACGCAACATCCGTGGGGAAGGTTTTCAATTAGGTTGCTATTCGAAACGTTTGTGTAGACGACACGTGGCTGGCCAGTCTCCAGGCTGTGTATGATCAGCGAGCCATATTCGACACTGCGCCTTGTCTCGATTGGCTTGTCGGAGCCTTCGAGTTCTTTGCGAAGGTTTTCCCACTCTGCCATTTGGACTTCACATCGGCGCGGATACTCGTCCAGGGGAATATTGAATCTCTTGATAAGGTCCTCCCGGCCCTGCTTGATAAACCAAGGGGTATACTCCGAGAAGTGTTCACTCGACTCGGTCACAAAATACCCGAGCCGCTTGAACATCTCGTAGCGGACCCGATTCCATTCGGGAACACGGCCCTCGGTGATCACGCGCTCGATTTCGGGATAGAGATCTTCTCCGTTGCGTTCAAAGCGAAGGAAAAAGGCGACGTGATTGATCCCCGCGACCACGTAATTGATCTCCTCGAGCGGCACTCCGATGTCCTCAGCGAGTTCTCCCGCGGTATTCTGAACGCTGTGGCACAATCCGATCGTGCGGATTTTGGTTGCCTCACTCAAGGCCCAGCAATTCATCGCCATCGGATTGACGTAGTTGAAGTGCACGACATCCGGGCAAAGCCGCTCCATCTCTTTGCCCATCTCGATCAGGACGGGAATGGTCCGAACTGCTCGCATGATTCCGCCAATTCCTAAGGTATCGGCAATCGTCTGGCGCAAACCATAGCGTTTGGGAATCTCGAAGTCCGTGACCGTGCAGGGCCGGTAGCCACCCACCTGAATCATATTGATGGCATAAGTGGCGCCATCAAGTGCGCGGGAACGGTCGGCAGTTACTTCGATGTTGCTCGGAACGCCAAGGGTGCTGGCGATGCGCTTGGCGACGATCTCGGACGTCTTCAGACGGTTTTCGTCGATGTCGTAAAGACAAATGGTGGAGTCCGCGAGTTCCGAAAATGAGAGGATGTCGCCGATGAGTTTCTTGGCAAAAACGGTGCTTCCGGCTCCGATGAATGTGATTTTTCGTGCTGATCTAGTCATTAAGTATTTGCTGCTTGTCGAATCTTGGACCGTGCCGGGGAATCGCGCCCCGACACGGGTAGTGTCTTAGTCGCGCTGGGAGACAACTCCTTACTCGAAGAGTGCGTTTACCTCCTCGTTCACCTCTTTCATGGTGTTCGCTGGATCAGCTCCCTCGAGCAGAATGGCATCGATGGCGACCTTGGTAGCGCGCAAGACGTCGGCGCTATGATCGGCGATGGGAAAGAGGAAGGTTACTTTTGGATCGGTTGCCTCTTGGAGAAAGGGCGAAACGTCGGCTCCTTTCTTGCTCATTACCTGCTGTGCCTGTTCCGCGGCGCTTTTGATCGCCGGAAAAACAACGCCATAATCGGCAATGATCTT
Source organism: Terrimicrobiaceae bacterium (assembly GCA_035539295.1). Classification (GTDB taxonomy): domain Bacteria; phylum Verrucomicrobiota; class Verrucomicrobiia; order Chthoniobacterales; family Terrimicrobiaceae; genus DASTFP01. Next base: position 4,163 of record DATLIT010000278.1, read on the forward strand.
CTGCCCCTCCTCGGAACCGAGAAATTTTACCCACTTCCAAGCTTCTTCCTGATGTTTGCTGCCCACCCAAATCGAGTCCGCCAGTCCGTTAAACATCGACTTGCGTCCATCCGGCCCGACTGGCAGAGGCGCAAAGCCCTTCTCGAATTTCGCGTTATCCAGGTACCAGTTGATCATCCAGGAGCCGGTCAGCGCCATGGCGCCCTTGCCCGCAGCGAAGAAACCATTGGCGCCAAGCTGGCGGGAGTCACGAGCCGGAACTATAAAGCCCTTGTTCATCTGGTCCACTATCCACTTGAAGGTTTCCGCGAGCTTGGGGTTGTCGTAGTAGAATTTCTCCGCCCATGGTCCGTCATGGAACTTAAAGCCGTTCGAGACCGCGAAGTGGCTCCATTCCACTTGGCCAAATCCATCGGGCGTGCCGTCCACCAAGAGGCCGTATTGCTTGACCTTCTTGGGATTGAAATTCGGCGACAATCCGTTGTTACCCGCCTCATCAATCGAGAGCTTCGCGATTAGCTGCCCAAAGGTTCCCCCATCCTGGGGATTCCAGGTCAGATTTTCCAACTCCTTGGGATCGACCCCCGCCTTGGCCAGCATCTCCTTGTTGTAAATCAGTGCGATCGTGTCCCAGTCCTTTGGCAACCCATATTGCTTGCCTTCCTTGCCCCAGAGCTCGTAGAGACCGCCCAAGTAAATGTCAGTGGGAACATTGTCCTTTTTTATCATCGGAGCGATGTCGACGAGCAGGTCGTTGGCAACAAACTCGGGATAGCGCGAGAGATGGTTGACAAAGACGTCCGGAGCCGTGCCGGAAACAAAGCCCGTGCTGAGACTTGTCCAATAGTCTCCCCAGGCGGTTTGGGTGATTTTCACCTTGATGTCAGGATTGGCCTTTTCAAAAGCGGCCGCGGCCGCCTGATAAGCGGGAAGCTGCAGAGCATCCCAAAGCCAGTAGGTGATCTCGGTGGCCGCATGGGCTGAGACGGCTGCCAGCGAGCAAGTGGCGACGAGGAGGTTTCTTAGGCGATACATAACTTTGACTGTTGTTGTGGTTGGGTTTCTGTCTTGTAAGGCGAGGCGGTGTTTACTTGCCGCCGCTAAATTGGAAGGATTCGACCACCTTGCGGCCAAAGAAGACTAGCAGGGCAATCATCGGGATCATTCCCAGGACCGTGCAGGCCATCAGTCCGGTCCAATCGGGGGAGCCGGCCTGTTGCTGCGTGCGAAACGCATTAATCGCAACCGCAATCACCCGTACGTTTTCCTCCCGCCCGATCAGAAATGGCCAGAAGAACTCGTTCCAAGTGCCGACGGTCACGAGAATCGCCAGGGTGGCGAGCGCCCCGCTATGCATGGGCAAAATCATCTTGAAGAAGATCGAAAAATAAGAAGCCCCATCGATGCGGGCAGCTTCCTCGACATCTTTCGGCGTCGCTAAAAAGACCTGCCGCAAATAGAAAACCGCAAACGGGGTCATTAGTGCATAGGGCGCTGCCATTCCCTGAAAAGTGTTCAGCCATCCCAGATCCTTGATCAGAATGAAATTCGGAATGAATAAGACCGCGCCGGGAATCATTGTCGCGGCAATGAAAAGGAAGAAAAGCAGGTCGCGTCCGGGGAACTTGAGGCGAGCGAAAGCATAAGCCGCCGTGGCACTAAAAAAGATTTGCGGGGCAACGGCGAGAGCCGTGAAGATCACGCTGTTGAGCAGCGCCCGGAAAAAGTTGATCTTCGCCATTCCCGTTTGTGTAATCCGAGGATCGCTGGAGTCCACGAAACCGAGCACCCGCTGAAAATTAAAGAGGGTTGTCTCGTGCGGCACCAGAGAGCCTGCGCTCGTGAGCCACGCCGTCGGGCCGCTTAGTGCCGTCTTGACGGCGATCCAAAGCGGTCCGATCGAGATAATCGCCAGGACGAGCAGGGCCGCATAGCCCAACCACTGACCCACAGGAATTCGTTTCGAGGATTTCTTCATGACAGCTCAGCTCAAATCCGATTCTCCCGAGCGCAACACTCGCATCTGCACCAACGTGACCAGCACCAATCCCAAAAAGAGCACCGTAGACATCGCGGAAGCGTAGCCCATCCGCATGCTGACAAACCCCTCTTGATAGATATACCAGAGGATCGTACGCGTCGACGTGCCGGGACCGCCTTGCGTCGTCACCGCTATCGTGTCGAAGATTTGAAAAGATCCGATCACGCTCGTCACCAAGACAAAGACCAGCACTGGGCGTAGCAACGGCAGCGTGATCGAGCGAAACGTCCGCCATTCCGAAGAGCCCTCGATGCGAGCCGCTTCATAGAGGTGCTCCGGAATCGACTGCAAGCCTGTGTAAAAAAGCAGCGCCGTATACCCCATGTGCCTCCAGATATTGATGAAAGCAATCGTCGGCAGCGCCAGATTTGGATCGCTGAAGAAAGGATGCGCGCCCAACCCGACCGCCTTCAACATCACGTTCACAAATCCGAGGACCGGATCGAACATGTAAAACCAGATCATCGCCGCGATCACGTTGGAGATCAGAAAGGGCGTCAACATCACCGAGCGTACCAAGACCGAACCAGTCAGCTGCTTTAAGAGGACCGCAATCAAGAGTCCCAGCACCGTCTGAATCGGAATGTTGTAGAGCACGTAGAGAAAGGTGACCCAAATCGCCTTCCAAAACTTCTCGTCATTGAAAAGTCGGACGTAATTGTCAAAGCCCACCCACTTCGGCGCCCGCAAGAGGCTCCAGTTAGTCAGGCCAATGTAAAAGGCCCGTATCGTCGGCAAGAGGTAGAAAAAAGTGAAACCGATCAGCGCCGGAGCAATGAAAACCACACCGCAAAAGGCCTGGCTCCGGAGCAGCCCGGAACGACGACGTGCCGGCCGCAGCCCGCTTGCGGTCGTCGAGCTGGGAGAAAGCGAGGCGGGTGGCGGCATCGGGAAGTTGCAGTGGGCGCGTGAGTGACAGGTGCTAGTCCGAGGAGAGGATGACACGTGCTAGGTCGGTGTCAAAAACTTTTTCAGGGAATTATTTTCGTGCCAGTGTGGGCGAGTGTCTGGGGCTTGGAGGTTGTGGTCAGATGGCTGCGGTCCGGGAGGTCGATTTTGCTTTGGCGCCGCAGGAGTCGCGGATGACGAGCTCAAGGGGGAGGGCATCCTCTCGGCTATCGATTTGCTCTTGCTTCATGAGTCGGATGGCGGCTTGGGCGAAGAGCTTGCCGTGTTCGTAGGCGTGGGTGCGAATGGTGGTGAGCGGAGGACAGGCAAAGGCGGCGCTGGGCACGTCATCATAACCGACGACGGCCATATCGTGGGGGACCGACAGTCCGGACTCCCGGATGGCGAGCATGGCGCCAATCGCGACCGTATCATTGCCGGCAAAGAGTGCAGTCGGGTGCGTATGCTCGTTGAGCATCGTCTTCATGGCGTGGTAACCGCTAGCCAAGCTAAAATCTGCCTGCCTCACGAGCGAGTGCTCATAGCGGAGGCCTGCCGCCTTGAGAGCGGCGCGATAGCCCTGCAGACGCCGCAAAGCGGAGACATAGTCCAGTGAGGCGTGGCTGATGTGGGCGATCCGGCGATGTCCGAGCGAGATGAGATGGTCGGTGGCCCGCCGGCTGGCGAGGCCCTCCTGAGTAGCGATCGTGTTCTTCCCTGAACCCTCGCTCGTTCCGGCGACCAACACAGGAAACTTCGTCTTCAGGACTATTTCGAGTGCTCGATCACCTCGCCGCGGATTGATGATGATGAGGCTATCGACCCGCTTGCTGTTCGCCAGCTTGAGGTAGGCTTGGTCGTCGCTTGGGTCGCGCAAGACTTCCATCACCAGCCGATATCCGCGTGCTCGGCAGACTTCGTTGAGACCGCGGATCATCATCGGAATGAAGGCATCGATGGCCAGCAAATCTCCGCGTGGAAAAACCAATCCGATGCTCTGGCTGCGACCCGTTACCAACATCTGCGCCGCGGAGTTCGGCACATAGCCAAGGCGGCGAGCTGTTGCCAACACGCGGGCCTTGGTCTTGGCGCTGAGATGAACTCCTGGCTGCTCGTTGAGAATATGCGAGACGGTCGTGCGTGATACCCCGGCTTCGCGGGCGATGTCGAACGTCGTAATCCGTCTGGTCATGTTCTCGATCTTGTTTGCGGTCGTCAGCCTTGCCCGGAAAAAGCCGCCACTTCTCGAGCTCCGCCGCTTCTGCGTAAGAAGAGGTGCCACGTGCTAGTGGGATGTCAAGAGTTCCGCAGGAGTTCTCCTTTTCTGATGCCGGTCGAATCGGGTTTTACACTATCGGTTGGTCAACTGCCGCCGCGGCGCTTTATTAAGCACCGCCATGAAGACATTCGAATATCGAAATTTCGGCCTGGAGAACCTTGTCATGACCGAGCGTGAGATGCCGACTCCTTCTTCCTATGAGGTTGTCGTCAGGATTCATGCTGCCTCCCTTAACTACCGAGACGTGATGTTCTTTAAGGGAGTTTACAACCCAGGTGCGAAGTTTCCCGCAGTGCCCTTATCCGATGGCGCCGGAGAAATCATTGCCGTTGGCGACCGCGTCTCACGTTGGAAGATCGGCGATCGGGTTTGCCCGATCTTTATGCAAGGCTGGCTCGAGGGCGCCCTGACCCCGCAGAAGGCTCGGACCTCACTGGGAGGCGGGAATTTGGACGGCGTCTTGCGCGAATATGCCGTTTTTGATGAGAGCGGTTTGGTCCGCATTCCGGATCATCTCTCCTACGTCGAAGCTGCGACCTTACCATGCGCCGCTGTAACCGCGTGGCACGCGCTGGTGGATTTCGGAAGGATCAAAGCGGGGACGACGGTCCTCATCCTCGGGACCGGCGGGGTTTCCATCTTTGCCCTTCAGTTCGCTAAGATGCACGGAGCGCGGCTCATCGCGACTTCGAGTAGCGACGAGAAAATTGCGCGCGTTCGAGCGTTGGGAGCCGATGACACTGTCAATTACAAGCGAACTCCCGACTGGGAAGAGGAAGTTCTCCGACTGACCGGCAAGATCGGCGTTGATCATGTGGTCGAAGTCGGCGGAGCCGGAACACTGCCGAAATCATTGAACGCAGTGCGAACCGAGGGCGATATCTCGGTGATTGGCGTCCTCGCAGGCGGAAGCGGTCTGGATCCGGTGCGGCTTTTGATGAAGTCTATTTGTTTGCAAGGCATCTTTGTCGGTTCTCGCCAGATGTTTGAGGAGATGAACCGTGCCATTGCCTTGCATCAAATGCGGCCGGCTATCGACAAGACATTCCCGTTCGATCATGCGCGCGAAGCCCTCGTCCATATGGAGAAGGGTTTACACTTTGGAAAGATTGTCTTGACGTTCTAACCGCGCTCCTTTTCACCATTTGGCGCATCGCTCGAGCCGTCGTGGAAGCGCGATAAAGGAGAATGCTGGGCGCCAAATTTTTTTGCTGAAGAAATTGGAATCCTCTATGCTCGGCCAGCCGTGCTTGGTTGAATGCTTTTTCGTGGCGGCGAAAGCGGTCTCCTGCGTCAAGGTGTTCACCATCTGGCCCGCTAACGGACCGTCAGGGATCGCAACTATTTGTTATGAGTGACCAGCCCTCTCTCGAGCAATCTCCTTTAGATGAGCGAACGCTCGCCTATTTGCGGGCGTTGAGTGTGCAATATCCGAACACCGACGCAACTCTCGCGGCCATCGCGAATCTCCGCGCTGCTCTCACCCTACCCAAGGGCACCGTCCATGTGATCAGTGACATTCACGGGGAATTTAAAAAGCTCATTCACGTTATTAAAAACGCTTCCGGCTGCTTGCGTCCTTTAGTCGAGCACACTTTCGGCAAACGGCTCACGGCCGGCGAGAAGTTGGATCTCCTCAATATTATTTATTATCCACGCGAAGCCTACGAACATGTCCAGGATCGCTTGCCGGACGCCGTAGCGCGGCGGCATTTCCTCAGGAGGCAAACTCGGCTGGCGATTGAGTTATTGCGACAGTTTTCCCGCCACTACAGCATGGTGGCCATCGAACGCGTCTTTCCCTCCTATTATGAAACCATGTTTC
>DATLIT010000279.1:0-4982 GCA_035539295.1 Terrimicrobiaceae bacterium
ATAGGGTCACGGGTTCGAATCCCGTCGCTGGGTTGGTTGATTGTGAACGAGTTATGATGAGTAGAGAGGTTCGAATAAAAAAGTGGTTTGCCATCTGCTTGCCAGTCTTGAGGTGAAGTGCATGCGTTGACGTATTCAGTCCCAACTCAGGCCGGCATGTGAGCCCGAACCCTTTGAACGAGGCCTCTAAACTTCTGCCCGTTGCCTCAGCGGATCACGCGCACGTTGCGTCGCGGCTTTCCAAAAAAGCGGTCTAGCATGCTGTCTGAGGATCCCGGATCGTCCCAGGCATCGCCGCGAAAGCCAGTCCGAACCGTGACAGGCCGGCTATAGTAGTTGGCAGTCGATCCTGCCGCTATGCAGCATGCCGGTCATCTCAGCCTCCGCTAGGGTGCGCATCGCATCGCTCGCGTGAGAGGCCCAGTCGTGGACAGGCTCGTCGACCGCGAGGCCTGTGGAGGTCGTGCGCACCGAGTGATAGTTGCAAAGCGCCTCAAGGCCACGCTCGCATGCCAGGATGCGAAGGCAAAGCGAGGCAAAATCTGGCGAAGCCGGTTGATGCCGATCCAGATGTCGTGGGTCTGCGGCACCGCCTTGCAACTCTTTAAACCCGCCTCGTTCAGTTCGGTGAGGAATGTTTTCCCGCTCTTCTGGGTGGCCATCGCGTCGTGGGGCAGATAGTGGCTGCCGTAGAGATAGCCTTTATTGAGCATGTGGGCTATGCGTTGAACCGGCGTCAAATCAAGATCACTATCACAATCGATGACGCGGATCTCCGCGCCGACGAGTTGGAAATACCAGGTAACGGTGTTGAGCGGACTGCCAAGATCCCAGGCAGTGTGGACTAAAGAGGAAGTGTCCATGACCGCTGGCCGGATGGCTCCTGAAGCGCGCAGTTGGTCGATAAGCTCGGCGTAGATTGCACCCTCGATTGGGGTCTGGAAACACTCCTCAAGCACCGTGGGAAACTCCCGTTTGATGAACAAACCGTATTGATCACGAGCCCGCTGGTACCAACTCATCCGGCCGGCACTGAACCCGGGCTTGTCGGCGAAATAGCGCAGCGTCTCTTCGGTGAGGGTCTGCGGGTCCGCGTCGCGGTAGGCCGGGTCGTCTTGCCATGGGAAGAAGACCACTCTCCAGTCGTCAGGCTGCTTCTGCTCCTCGGCCGTTTCGAGACCCTTCTTGACGATGTCCCAGAGACGCCCTCCGCGCCCGCCGCGCCACGTCGTCTCCACAACGATGGTCCCGTCTTTCGCACTCGGAAGGGCACCAGTCAGAATCTCCTCGGAACGCCGTAAGTCTTCGCATTGCACATACCCCCACTCGGAAATCCAAAGAAACGAGTTCGCTCCTCCGCGGGCGTGCGTTCCGGCGAAAAGCGTGCTCGTCTGAGCCGCGTCATACTCGTGGAAGCGCACACCAAACTCGCCGGCGTTCGAGCGGCTCACAATGAATCGCGCCTTAAGCTCGCCGTGGAGCGAGTCGTAAGCCACGGCACGATATCGCGGAGCTTCTGGCGGGCGTTCTCCTGTGTGCGATCAATAAGCGAGAGCCGCTTGCCCGTGGTCCAGCAAAGTTGGTCGGTGCAGATGATACCCAGGAGTCGAGAACAACCGCGCTATGCCGTTGATCAGAGTCCAGACCCGGCCAGGATGCTGGCGCATCTTGAATGCGCCAAAAAGAGTGAAAATGCCCTCAACAACCAAATAAACGGTGAGTACCAGAGTAATGACCGCAAAGCTCGGGGCGATGCATCGGAGGAGGACGATGCCCGCAACGATCCGGACCGCCAGCAGTGCTTCTAGTGCACTGTGCTAGAAACCAGGCCGTTCACCGCCACTCAGGAGCCGTGCCACATTCGGCATTACGCCTTTTACCTTCGAGTCTCACGATCGGAGGAGGTTAGGCTCTTGTCTTTCTCATAAAGCCATTCCCCCAGCCCTCGCCACGACTCTCGAGGTATGTCAATTTGGGGTAGACTTCGAGCCAATGGACATTCTCTCCACCTTGAGGTATGGAGGACCTAGAATAAGAAGGAACCACGCGGAACTCCTGCTGCGATGGAAACCACCCAAAACCGAATCTGGGCGAAGGCGCGTGCCTTCAAACAAACCATCGCTGCAAAGATCTTCGGCCTCGCCGTGTTCCTGCTGCTGCTCACCATCGGCCTCGCGGGTTTTCTGCTTTGGGAGGCGGCCCGTATGGAGGAAACCATCAAGATCGTTGCGCATCTGGATTTGCCGCTCACCGACTCGATCTCAAGTATTGATGAGTTCGGATTACGGCGGCGTCTGGCCTTCGAGCGCTGGTTCGGCGCTTTGAATGCCACCGCTCCCAACCAGGAGATCATTTCGGAGGCGAAGACCAATTACGATTCGTTTACCGTCAAGAGCACCGACGAGTTCGCGACCGCTCGCCGAATTATCGCATCCTACCCGGGTGCGATGGCTTCACGCCCTTCGTTGGTCGAGGCCAGGACGTTGCTCGACCAAATCGAGCCGGCCTATCGCGTGATTAGCGCTCGCCAGCGCGAAGTGCTCGATCTCCAGAGATCCGGACAGTATGAAAAAGCCAACGCGCTCTTGAATCCCCTCAACGAAATGCAACGCACCGTCCAAACCCAGCGGGAGTTGCTCCAAGATAAGGTTGCCGAGCTAAGCGCTGCCTCCGTCCAGGCCGTCGCGCTCCGTCAGAGATACGTGCTTTGGCTGACCATCGCCGCAACTGCCTCTACCGTCCTTCTCGGTCTGGTGGTTGCCGCCCTCATCACCGACCGCCTCACCCAACCCGTGCGCTCGCTCGCCTCCGCCATCCGCGACGTTCAAAAAGGCAACCTCAATGTCCAGGTCGCGGTGCGATCCACCGACGAAGTGGGGGCGCTAACCGAATCTTTCAATTTCTTCGTCCGGGAGCTACGCGACAAAGAGCAGATCAAGCAAACGTTCGACAAGTACGTTGACGTGCAGCAGCACCAACGGCTCTCGGCGCTGGGCACGATGGCGGCGGGGCTTGCGCATGAATTGAACAATCCGGCTTCGGCAAATCTGCGGGCGGCAACGCAGCTTCCACACACGCTGACGACGCTGCAAATACAAACGCTCAAGCTTTGCGCGGCAAAACTCAACCGCGAGCAATTGGCGTTTTTGGAACGGCTGCAAACCGACCTGATCGGGCGCGCCGCCGACGCCGATCTTGATCCGCTGGCGCAGAGCGATCTGGAAGACACGATCATGAACTGGCTCGACGATGCCCGAATTGCCGATAGCTGGCGGCTCGCGCCAACGCTGGCATCCGCCGGAATGAATGCTGGCGAACTCGCGCGCATACGGGAGCAGGTGGGCGACGATCTTCTGAGCGATGCACTGAACTGGCTGGAAAGCGCCGTGACCATCGCCAGACTGTCGCACACGCTCAAGGGCTGTTCGACCCGCGTCTCAGAACTGATCAAGGTGTTCAAAGCCTATACCTACATGGATCAGTCGCCCGTCCAAGAACTTGACGTGCATGAGGGTCTGGAAAACACGCTGATTGTGCTTCGGCATAAGCTGAAAGACATCGTCATCAAGCGCGTCTATAACCGCGAACTGCCGCGCATTACCGCCTTTGGCAGCGCACTGAACGAGGTTTGGACAATCCTGCTCAACAACGCCGCCGATGCCCTTGCCGTGCGCAGCAACGGGACGATTTGCCTGCGCACTGGGCGGGAAAACGACTACATCGTGGTCGAGATCGCCGATGACGGTCCCGGCGTCCCCACCGATCTGCAAGTGCACCTGTTCGAACCGTTCTTCACCACCAAGCACGTCGGGCAGGGGACGGGTTTGGGCTTGAGCGTCGCGCAGCGCATCGTAGTGGAGCGGCATCACGGCAAAATCAGCGTGGTTTCGCGCCCCGGCGAGACGCGCTTTCAGGTCTATCTGCCGCTGAATCGCGCATGAACGCGCACTGTTGTCGTCTTTACAAGCGGGCTTCACGGCAAGAATGTCATCATCGACGAACGCATCGTCCACTTGCAGTATGAACTGCTCGAAGCAATCGTGGTCGGCTTGAGGAGATTCACCGAATCGATAGTCCCGATAGCGCGCAGACCTGCCTCACTCAATTCAAGCCAGATATATCCCGTTTGCGACAAGGGGGGAGAACAACTCTCCGCGAACTTGTCCCGAGTGTGGCTCGCCACTTCAGGTGGTTAGCCAGCGCTACCTACTCGAATGGGAGCGTCAACCGTTGAAAATCCGGCTGCACAAACAAGGACACTGCCCCGGCTATCTTCGCCCCATCGACGAGCGAGCGCCTTTCTCCGAGATCCCACGCTGCTCGGTTGAAAGGAAAACGAAACACCGGCTTGCGGAACGCGGAAAAGGCAAGGTCTGGCCCTGTCCGAAACACCCGGTATCGGCAAAGTCCTCGAAGCGGATTGGCAGAACTTTATTGCGCTTTGTATGCGACGACTTCACCGGCTGTGACCTGAGGCGGGTTTGGGAGCACAGAGACTAAATTCTGTCGCACATAGTCCGCAGCTCTCCTGTTTGATTCCTCGGCGCTGGCTTGATCCTGAAAGACGCTGGTTGAAATCATCACCCCGCTCCCGGCGTCAACCCAGTAGTAAGCGACGAACCCTGGAATCTGGCTGATAAGCGGCACAAAGCCTTATTCACTCGCCGCGCCGCCTCACCAGGATTGGTCACACCCTCGTATCGACGTACAGTTGCATACATATATTGCCTCCTCTTTCTGTACTGACTGTCTAACCTTTTGCAGACGGTGTAAAGTTGGTATGCGTAAAGAATAATGTTGCGCGTTCCATGGAGACGGAAGAGGTCAGTCCCGCTTGCTCGCCCGAATGGTATCGTGATATTTCACGATAATGAAAGCGGGCGGCCCTGTTTGAGCTGATACAACCAGGCCAGAGAGACCTCGAAAAACTGCTGACCCTGCTTCGATCGGCTCCATCGGGACGGGACCGATTTGTTTCTCAC
>DATLIT010000280.1:0-3366 GCA_035539295.1 Terrimicrobiaceae bacterium
GATTATTTCAATTGCGCCTGGTGCCCGACCCAGATCTATCACGCTCCCTATCATGGCGTCATCGCCGGTGGCGGCAAGAATTGGACCGACCCGGTGACCGTCTACGGTTTCACATCGAGGATCCGATTGTCTTCAAAAAGCAGCTTCGGGTGGCGATTGAACATGGCCATGCCAATCGACGCGGCGACGATCTTTCTTCGGTGGCGTTTTGCTACCAAGCGGAACCGCATCTGGTTTTCCCGCCGTTACTGCCGGTCGAACAACGCCTGCCAATCTTTCGGAAGCCATTTGAACGACGCCCGGGAGTAAAGTTGGACTGATGAGGATTGCCGGCTCTCCACCCTGCCTCCGTTTGATAATTGACGTCGCAGTTTCGGGGCGGTCAGGCCAACCTGATAGCTTGCCCAAAGGCTCTCGATGTGGTCCAAAAGATGATTAGCGACCTTCGAAAACTCTCAAGGACGAATAACATCGCTCTTCCTACATTATGAACCCTGTTGGAATACACTTTAGCTATTGGACTCAAGAGTGGAGCTCGGAGCCGATCCCGTTTGTTAAAAAAGCCCAGGAATGTGGCTTTCAGATCCTTGAAGTTAATGCTCCCAAGATTGCTCGCATGAGCCAAGCGGAGCGCGACGGATTAAAGGGCGTAGCCGATGAGGCCGGTCTGGGCCTGACCTATAGCATTGGTATGACTGCCGACATGGATTTAGCATCTGAAGATGCCGCAACAAGGAAGAGGGGTGTTTCCTTTCTCCAAGATCTCTCACGTGCAATGAAGTCCATCGATGGCACCATCATGGCCGGAATCAACTATAGCTCATGGCCGCGCAAGCTGTTCCCGGGTGAAGACAAAGAAGTCCTCACTGAGCGGGCAGTCCAAGGGGTAAAGGAAGCCATCAAAGCTGCCGAAGACTGTGACGTTCTCTTTTGCGTGGAGGTCGTGAACCGGTTCGAGCACTTCATGATGAACACCGCCGCAGAAGGAATTGCCTTTTGCAAACAAGTAGATAGCCCCAACTGCAAACTCCTGCTGGACACATTCCACATGAACATTGAGGAAGACAGCCTCCGCGATGCGATTCTTCAGTCCAAGGGTTGGCTGGGGCACTTCCATCTCGGCGAACAAATCGCCGCCCTCCCGGAGAGGGTCGAATTCCCTGGCCGGAGATTTTCAGTGCCTTGCGTGAGATCGACTATCAGGGGGCAGTTACCATGGAGCCCTTTCTCGTTCCCGGCGGAGCAGTTGGTCGAGACGTGTCGCTTTACCGAGACCTGCTCGGCAGCGCGGACCGCGATGCGTTGGTCAAACGCTCTGTTCAGTTTGTGCGGTCAGAACAAAAGAAGGTCCACGTGGCCGAAGGCTAATCGCGAATAATGTTCGCGCCATTGATGGTGTGGATGTCGCGAGACTGGAGTCGCTGTTCAAACGGTCGGGGTTCAGATTCCGCAAATAGGTCAAGACCCACGGAAGGAAGTATACCAACTGGCCTGATCCTAACCGTTTTCACATCGAGGATCCAATTTCTCAAGAAACAGATTCGGGGTGACGATTGAACATGGCCATGCCAATCGACGCGGCGACGATCTTTCTTCGGTGGCGTTTTGGTACCAAGCGGAACCGCATCTGATTTTCCCGCCGTTGCTGCCGGTCGAACAACGCCTTGCCAATCTTTCGGAAGCCATTTGAACGACGCATGGGAGCGAAGTTGGATTGACGAGTCTTTAGTCGCCCTGGCCTGGACAGCGTGCAGGGTGCGCTAGCTTTCTCTCGCTCCAGAGGCTCCACCCGCCGTTTTCGCTAGCTTATCGCCTGACTCCTGCCGCAAAGTATAATAGAACGATATAGTTGAATAATGCCCTGACCCGGCGCAAACAGAAAAACGAACGGCACATTATGGATAGCTTGAAAGAACAACAGCAGCGGAAAATCAGAACGCAATGCGGCTTCCTTGCGGCGCTGGACCAAAGCGGCGGCAGCACGCCTAAGGCGTTGAGCAATTACGGAATCGAGGCAGGTGCGTGGTCCAACGAGCAGGAAATGTTTGCGCTTGTGCATCAGATGCGCGCGCGCATTGTCACCAGCCCAAGCTTTAACGGCGACCGAATTCTCGGCGCCATTCTCTTCGAGGGAACGATGGATCGAGATATCGCGGGAGAGCCGACGGCGGATTATCTTTGGAACGCCAAGCGCATTGTCCCGTTTCTGAAAGTGGACAAGGGTCTGGCGGAGGAGAAGGATGGCGTCCAAGTAATGAAGCCCATATCGGGCCTCCCTGCCCTGCTCGACAAGGCCAAGACCAAGCGCATCTTTGGAACAAAAATGCGCTCGCTCATCAAAAAAGCCGACGCCAGCGGCATACGTGCCATTGTCGATCAGCAGTTCGAGGTGGCGGCTCAGATTCTCACAGCTGGCCTTGTTCCGATCGTCGAGCCGGAAGTAGATATCCATTGTCCGGACAAAGCCCGGGCCGAGGTCTTGCTCAAAGCCGCCCTCCTCGAAAGGCTCAACAACCTGTCAGCGGATCAAATGGTGATGCTCAAGATTACGCTGCCGGAGCAGCCTGACGTTTACTCCGAGCTGGTTAGACATCCGAAGGTTCTGAAGGTGGTTGCGCTATCGGGCGGTTATTCGCGGCAAGAAGGCAACGATCGTCTCCGCATGAATCACGGCATGGTAGCCAGCTTCTCGCGAGCGCTCGTCGAAGGCCTAGCTGCCCAGCAATCGGATGCACAATTCGATGCCACCCTGGATGCTGCCGTTCAGAGCATTTACGAGGCATCCGTTACGTGACACTCGGATCGGACGAACTTCCTTCAACATGCCGCTCCTTTTTTCCTACGGCACTCTTCAGCAAGAAAACGTGCAGCTATCCACGTTCGGAAGAGTAGTCGAAGGACAAAAAGACGAGCTTCCTGGATTCGAGCAGACCGTCCTAAAAATCGAAGACCCGCAAGTGGTGGCGACAAGCGGCAGGACGTCTCATCCTATCGTCAAGTTCAACGGCAGAAAAGAGAGCCGTGTGGAGGGGACGGCACTCGACATCACTGATGCTGAGCTCGCCCGGGCGGACAAGTATGAAGTCGCCGCTTACAAAAGGGTAGCCGCGATACTCGCTTCGGGGAAACAGGCGTGGGTGTATGTTGATGCCCGTTTTGCCCCGGGGACATCCTAAGGTTTACGAACCCAGGTCAAAGCGAAGTCGGAACAGGCCACCCCCTGGTCGCCGAACTGCGGCAAGGCGTCATCGAATTGACCCGATAGGAGGAGCGAGGTGAATCGTGGTCAGCGACAATGCGCTTCGAGACCGCTCGCTCCAACTTGACGAGCCAACCCGCCATCGCAGTGTTATCGCATGTTCGATG
>DATLIT010000281.1:0-4131 GCA_035539295.1 Terrimicrobiaceae bacterium
GGAGTTGGCAATGTCGACTTCCAAATCGCCACCGCGAAGAATTTCCCTGGTCGCGGCTATGGATTTGCGACGATTTTCGACGCCCTCCACGATATGGGCGATCCTGTCGGCGCGGCCACGCAGATCCGGCGATCCCTGGACCCGAATGGGACCTTCATGATCGTGGAGCCCCTGGCGGGAGATTCTCTTGCTGAAAACCTCAATCCGGTCGGACGGGTATACTATGGGTTCTCGACAATGGTCTGCACGCCGAGTTCTCTCAGCCAGGAGGTTGGGCTCGCGCTTGGAGCACAAGCCGGCGAGAAGAGACTGAAAGCAGTCCTTTCGGAGGCGGGATTCACTCGGGTGCGGCGGGCGACAGAGACGCCTTTCAACATGATCCTAGAAGCGCATCCTTAAACGTCGACCGATGTCTTTGAAGGGAGCTTGCCACGCTGGCATCTGCAACCTTCTAGCGCCTATCGAGCAGATCACACCGCCGAGCTGCGACGGCACGTGTTGCGCTGGCTTCAGCTCTTGTCTTCGGGGCTTTGGTCTACCGTTGGATCAATTCCACCTTGGAGCGCCTCGATGCGATTGGAAACTTCGGCTACCTCAGTCGAAGTCGTGTGGATGGTGACGTCAATGCTTGCCTTGAACGTTCCGCCAGGCGAGAGCTTTGGGACCCTGCCAAATTTGCGCTCGATGCGCCGGTTGTTGGGAAAGCCTGTGCCCGGTTCCAGGCCCGTGACATAACCCTCCTTCAGCGCGTTGGTATTCTTCCAGAGACTGACGAAGGGGAGCTCGCCCGTCGCGAAATTCATGGAGACCGCTTTATCGCGAGCTTTGTTGCGCAGCATAATTAAGGCTCGTCCCGCGCGGTCCGACTTCGGACGAAGACAATAGACCTGCTCGATGAATCCCAAGCGTGGCCCCTGATAGTTCCCGTAAGATGCGAGATCTTTGGCAGCATGCTGGTTGAACGGGGTAACCCTCTCAACCGCCGCGGCAAAGGTCGATCCTTCTTCAAGCAGCGGCGGACCGAAGTTAGCGTGATAAATAATTTGGAATTCCTGCTCGTCCTCACCGTCGTTGACGATCAGGTCCGCCAGTTGGAACCCGTTGGAACCAGGAACGGTGGATATTTCCGCTTCCAGGACAAGTTTAGGACCATAGAACATTCGCTCTTCTACCCTTCCCCGCACTCTAAGCCGATGCGGCGGATCTGGATCGATGACCACTTCGACTTCGCTCGCGGGGATGTTGGCGATCTTGCCGTGAAGAGTCAGCTCCATGGTCGCCTCGTCGCCGACATTGTTGATGAATCGGTCGACACCGGGATGGCCAGCGCTTTCCAGACCACACCGCACCATCCATTCGTTGAAACCCTCAAGCCATCCAAGACCGCCTCGACTTTGCAAATTGATCAGCTTCGGATGCACGATCTCCTTAACAGGCGAGTTCCAACCGAGAAAAATGTCGCCCATTGTAACGGACAACACACCCATGCCGCGGGTCGGACAAACGCTGAACTTCAATGTGCCATTGTCCACGACGATCACATCGACACCTTCCTGTTTACCTCCATGAAGGGTCAGCTTTCGGATCGAACACCCTTGCGCGCCGGCAACGACCTCACCAGCCGTCAGTTCCCATTCATCGACGTGCACGTTATCCGTGACACTCGTGAGGGTTTTTCGATAGGACTTCCCGGAGCTGGCGGCGCCCGAATCGACCGTCGTTGTATCTTTCTTCATACGAACATCTCCGCGATGGCGGTGTGACGAGCCGGCAACCCTCTATTGCGGATAGACCGTGCCGTCGGGAGCCACTGCGTACTTGGGAGTCGCTCCGTCGCTGGAGGCGACGAATTCTCCCAGCCGGCAGGCGCGCGTCAAAATCGCGTCTGGACTCCGCTTGGTGGCGCCAACTACGCCAGAAATCAAGGAGGCGAGGAAAGAGTCTCCGGCCCCCACGGTGTCCCTGACGACGACCGGACGCCCGTCAGCCCAATACCACTGGCCTGAGTCGAGCAAGCCGGCCCCACGCGCACCCGCGGTGACGCAGAGCCGCTCACAACGCACCTGCTCGGCATACTCGCGCGCCGCTTTCTCGAGCGAAACTGTCGGATACAAACCATGCGTGACGACTCCGAGTTCCTCGTCGTTGAGCTTGATCAGGTCGGACTTGCTGGCGAGATACCGAATCGTCTCGGGATTGTCAAAAGGCGGCCGCAGATTGACGTCATAGATTTTTAATCCGTCGGACATCTTGTCCAAGACAGCGTCCAGGCGCTTGCGATTGTGTTCGGAGCGCTGCGCTAGCGTTCCAAACAAGAGCGAGGCGCCGCGCTCGGCCATTTGAAAAACCTCATCCTGCGGTTCAATCCAGTCCCAGGCGACATCCTCCACGATTTCGTATTTCGCGCTGCCATCGGGCTGAATATGTGCCCGCACGACGCCCGTTTGCTTATCGGGAAGGATCGTGACGAAGCGGGAGTCGAGCCCCCACTGCTCGAGCCTGCGGATCAGCTCCTGTCCCAGGAAATCGGACCCGACGGCAGTGACCGGGTAGGCGGTGATCCCGAGCTTCTGCAGATGATAAGCTACGTTGATAGGTGCCCCGCCGGGAAAGAGCCCACGCGGAAGGCAATCCCAGAGAACTTCACCAAAGCAGAGGACGGAGGGCACGGCTGGCTCAGCCATAGGCTCGGCACCATAAGCAATCCGACAAGATTCTGTAAACAGATTTGATCGAGCCAAAGCATATCAGCCCCTCTCCAAATATGGTGAATCGCCTTACGAATTGTCGCGGCTGTTCTCGAAGGGCACTGCTTGGGCTTGAGA
Organism: Terrimicrobiaceae bacterium; assembly: GCA_035539295.1. Taxonomy (GTDB): domain Bacteria; phylum Verrucomicrobiota; class Verrucomicrobiia; order Chthoniobacterales; family Terrimicrobiaceae; genus DASTFP01. The sequence continues at coordinate 2,826 of DATLIT010000281.1, forward strand.
CAATATGAGCGGCGCGTTTCGCTCGGGGAATGCGACTTGACAGTTGCCCCCTCTCCCATGATCAACCGGCTCAATGACGGCATCTACTTCGACCGATCGAACATGAACCGGCTCATCGGCATTGATATCGGAGGCACACAAATCAAAATGGGGGCGTTTTCTCCCGGGGGGATCATGCTCGGGCAATGGATCCGAGAAACCGGCGATCGTCCAACGACCGGCGCACCTGCATTCGCGGAAACGGTGCGCCAAATGTTCGAGGAAACGAACGGCTCCGACGCCACCATCGGCATCGCCGCACCCGGGGTGACCGCAAAAGACGGACGCTCGATCGCCTACCAACCGGGAAAGATGCATGGAATCGAAGGGTTTGATTGGGGAGCATTTCTCAACCGCGACGTGCCGGTGCTCAACGATGGCCACGCTGCCTTGCTGGGTGAGGTATGGCAAGGTGCAGCGCAGGGTGCCAAAGACGCCATCCTGCTGACGCTGGGCACCGGTGTCGGTGGCGCAATCTTGAGCGATGGTAAGTTGCTAAAGGGAACATTCGGTCGCGCCGGACATCTCGGACATACTTCTGTGACCGAAAGTGCTGAAAGAAGTATCTTTGGCACCCCGGGCTCGCTCGAGGCTGCGATCGGCAACTACACGGTCCCGGTTCGAAGCAACGGACGTTTTTCGTCAACTCGAGAATTGATCGAAGCGCATCGCGCCGGAGATTCCGAGGCGACGTTAGTTTGGATAAAGTCGATTCGTGTCCTTGCCCGGGCAGTCACCTCGTTCATCAACATCCTCGATCCCGAAATCGTGATCCTTGGAGGCGGGATCACCCGAGCTGGAGCTTACCTATTCGATCCGCTCGATGAATTCCTCGAGGAGTTCGAATGGCGTCCGGCGGGACACCGCGTCAGAATTGTGCCGGCGAAGCTTGGAGAATGGGCAGGCGCCTACGGCACGGCATGGAACGCACGTCAATTGCAAGGCACTGACGAACCTGCCGCGCAAGGTGATTGACATCGTCAGCAAGAACGCGGACTATCGCCGCCCGATGTCTCGGAAGAATCTCTTAGGCACCACGAGGCCAGCTTACTCGGTCTGCCGTGCCTTGTCCGAGCGCAAGCCATTAGCGAGTTGGCCCTTCAACTCGGATCCTCCGCAGCTAGGGATCATGCTGCAAGATCCCTGATCGCAACCCTACCCCTCGGAGAAAAAGAAAATGTCGACTGCTGCAGGAGCCACGAAGAGTTCGGCGGTGAGCAGTGGTGGAGGGAAGCCGGGGCGGCGCTCGATTGCGCAGGAGTTGGGG
>DATLIT010000282.1:0-2384 GCA_035539295.1 Terrimicrobiaceae bacterium
CTTTCCTCTGGACGCCGCAAGCCGGAGGCCTGAGGATCGCGCGTCTCCTTCGATGAGCAGCTACTTTCTCGACCATCTCCAATACCTCGAGACCGAAGCGATCCATGTGATGCGCGAAGTTGCGGCCGAGTTTGAACGGCCCGCTCTTCTCTTCTCGGGGGGCAAGGACTCGATCTGCTTGCTTCGCCTGGCAGAAAAAGCTTTTCGTCCTTCGGAGCTCCCGATGCCGCTCCTAAATATAGACACCGGGCACCACTTTCCAGAACTGAACGAATTTCGAGACCGCCGCGCCGCGGAGCTTGGGGCGAAGCTAATCGTCAGAACGGTCGATGAAGCTATTGGAAATGGAATTGCCGTTCTCGCTCCTGGTCAGGTGAGCCGCAACCATCTCCAGATCCCCACTTTGCTGGCTGCCATCGAAGAATTTGGATTCGATTGCTGCATCGGTGGAGCTCGGCGCGATGAGGAGAAGGCGCGGGCGAAGGAGCGATTCTTCAGCTTCCGCGATGCATTCGGCCAGTGGGATCCGAAGAATCAGCGGCCTGAGATCTGGAACCTCTACAATGCCAGGCTCAACGTCGGCGAAAACATGCGCGTCTTTCCCTTGAGCAACTGGACGGAACTGGACGTCTGGGAATACATCCGCAAGGAGCGACTTGAAGTGCCCAGGATCTACTTCAGTCATGAACGGCGATGCGTTCGCCGAAATGGACAGTGGTTGCCGGTGAACGATCTGATCCCGCCCAAGGTGGGTGAACAGATCAAGGACTTGGTGGTCCGAGTGCGGACGATCGGCGATATCATCAGCACTGGCTGTGTTGAGTCCCCCGCCGACAACGTGGATGATATCATCGCCGAAATTGCCGTGGCCAGGGTGACAGAACGTGGCTCGCGCGCTGATGACAAGGCTTCAGACGCAGCCATGGAGGACCGCAAGAAGGCCGGATATTTTTAGGCTGCCGTGACAATTCCCCTGCACTACTCCGCCGACCTTCTCCGCCTAAATACGTGCGGTTCCGTGGACGATGGTAAGTCCACCTTAATTGGCCGGCTGCTCTACGATTCAAAGTCGTTGATGGAGGACCAGCTGGAGGCGCTGGCGCGCTCTGCCGACATTACCGGTGGCGGCGAAATCAATCTGGCGAACCTCACCGACGGGCTTCGCGCCGAGCGCGAGCAGGGGATTACCATCGACGTCGCCTACCGATATTTTGCCACCCCACACCGCAAATTCATTATCGCAGACACACCGGGGCACGTGCAGTACACGCGAAACATGGTGACGGGTGCCTCCTCGGCAAATCTTTCGGTGATCCTGGTCGACGCGCGTCTGGGCGTAATCGAACAAAGCCGGCGCCATGCCTGCATCGCTTCGTTGCTCCGCATTCCTCACCTCGTCGTCGCGGTGAATAAGATGGATCTCGTCGACTGGAGCGAAGAGCGTTTCATCGAAATTCGAAATCAATTTGAGGAATTTCTGCCGCGCCTTGACATGAAAGATGTCAAGTTCATTCCGGTCAGTGCGCTTCACGGCGACAATGTCGTGCATTCGTCAACGCAGATGCCGTGGTACCCGGGACCGACCTTGCTGGGCCACCTCGAGGGAGTTCACATCGGCAGCGACTGGAACTTGAGTGATTTCCGACTCCCGGTGCAATGGGTCAATCGCCCGAACAATCCGCGAAACCCAGGACTACATGATTTTCGCGGCTTCAGCGGGCAAATCGCAGGCGGGATCGTCCGAGTCGGCCAACAGGTCATGGTGTTGCCGAGTGGCTTTACCAGCACGGTGAAGGAGATTTGGACCCTGGATGGCAGTTTGCCGGAGGCTTTCAGTCCGCAATCGGTGACCCTGGTGCTCGAGCACGATATTGATGTCGGCCGCGGGGACATCTTTGTCGATCCGCATGATCTGCCCGGCGCCAGCTCGGATCTGCACGCCAAGATCTGCTGGATGCATCCGCGGCCGCTGCAGCGTGGCAAGAAGTACTTTCTCAAGCACACGACTCAGACCGTGCAAGCGGTGGTGACCACAATCGAGCATCGCATCAACGTCTCCACACTTGAACCGGAGCCTGAGACGCCGGAGTTGGCGATGAACGACATCGGAGAGATTCGGCTACGCACGTCCAAGCCGATCGTCTTCGATGCCTATGCGACGAACCGGCTCACCGGATCGTTCATCCTGATCGAGCAGGGGACAAATGCGACCGTCGCCGCCGGAATGCTGTTTCCACCGACTGAGGTTGCCAAACCAGAGTACAAGGACTTTGTGATTTGAAGATCAAGCTGCACGATTTCTTGGAGGGGCGCCCAGTGAGTTGGTTGAAATGAAGGTCGTGCCCGATGCGAGACATGCGAGTTCTGGACGTGCAGGCTATGGC
>DATLIT010000283.1:0-3900 GCA_035539295.1 Terrimicrobiaceae bacterium
GCAGGCATTGAGCAGCAACACTCCTCAGCTCGGGCACCCACTGTTTTACATATTCTCCCTCCGGATCGCAGCGCGCGCTTTGTGTCCAGGGATTCAGGATTCGAAAATAAGGCGCGGCATCAGCACCAGTCCCGGCGCTCCATTGCCACCCACCGTTGTTGCTGGCGATTTCGCCGTCGGTGAGTTTTTGCATGAAATAGCTCTCTCCGAGTCGCCAATCGAGGAGGAGGTCCTTGGTTAAAAACATCGCGACGATCATACGCGCCCGATTGGGCATGAAACCGGTCTTAGCCAGTTGCCGCATGGCCGCATCCACAATGGGAAAACCGGTTTCGCCGGTACGCCACCGATCAAAATGCTCACGTTTTCCCGGCCACTGCATCGCGCGAAATTTTGGGTTAAACTCAGTCTCGAGAACTTCGGGAAAATGCCAGAGGATGCTGAAATAGAACTCGCGCCAGATGAGTTCACTAATGAACTTCTCGGCATTCTTTCTGCTAGGTGCCGTGAATTGGGAGGCGCGCTCGTGACACCTCACCAGAAGCTCACGGATGGACAACAATCCGAAACGTAGGTCCTGGGAAAGTCGCGAGGTGAACTCCCCGGCGAGGAAGTTTCGCAATTGCCCATACGAGGCCAGCCCACCTTCAATAAAGCGCTTCATGCGGGTGCGTGCAGCCTTCTCGCCCCCTTCGAGCACGTCCGCCTCGACCCGCAATCCCCACGTTTCCAAAGTGGGCAGCGGCAGGGAAGCAACATCCTCGGGCACCTTTAAAGCGCGAACTCGACCCTGCGGCTTGCGCTTCCCAAGGTTTTTCCAGGCTCTTGCGTATGCCGTAAAGACCCGAAACGGTTCGCCAGAAGAATTGAGCACCTCGCCGGGTTCATGAACGGTCCCGTCGTGAAATCCAGTGATTTCGAGACGGGCGTTTTCGCCAAATGCGCAAAGGTCGGCCTCAACCCGACGTCCAAATGGATCGCCATCTCGATTAAAAAAGATCGCCTGCGCTCCTACCTCATTGACGAGCTTGGCCAATTCCGGGACAGCACTTCCGCGGCGGATGATTAAGCGCCCTCCGACCGCTGCCAGATTTCGCGCCAGTGAGGACAAGCAGCCACACAAAAACTGCTGCCGATTCGGACCGGTCCAACGATGCGAACCTGCCCAGTCGCTGAGAACATAGACAGGCACCACTTGCTCCGCTCGCCGCCGGGCGGCCAAAAGTGCCGAGTTGTCGGTGATTCGCAGGTCGCGGCGAAACCAAACGACCGCCGTTTTCAGAGCTTCAGCCTCGGGCGACTCTAATGTCAGATGGACGGCGATCGCTCCGCTGATGGCGGGATCAAATGACGGCTTCGACCTTTGGGCGCTCTTTTTTGCTGAGCGCCTTGCGAAGCTTATGCAGAGCAATGTTCTGCAGCTGACGGATCCGCTCGCGGGTTACCCCAAACTTCTCGCCGACTTCCTCGAGCGTCTTTGGCTTTTGGCCATCCAACCCAAAGCGCGAATTGATGATCCTGCGCTCCCGCTCATCGAGGACGTCGAGCAACTCGCCGACTTCCTCGCGGAGATCCTTGTCACGCAACGTCTCAAACGGGTCGTCGGCTTCATCATCGCCGACAATCTCGCCGAACTCGGTCGAATCGTCGTCGCCGATCGGCTGATCAAGCGACGCTGGACGCACCGCCGCACTCTTCAACTGCGTTACCTTCGAAGCGGACAGGCCGATCTCCTCGGCCAACTCGTCATCGGTCGGCTCTCGACCGAGTTCCTCGGTCATCTGCATGGCTACCCGCCGCATCTTCGAAATCTTGTCCACCAAGTGAACCGGCAATCGAATCGTCTTGCTTTGATTTGCCAGAGCCCGCTTGATCGATTGCTTGATCCACCACGCCGCATACGTGCTCAGCTTGCCCCCTTTCTTCGGGTCAAACCGCTCCACCGCCTTCATCAAGCCAATGTTGCCTTCCGAAATCAGGTCAAGCAGCGGCAAACCGAGATTCGCGTAGTCGCGAGCAATCTTGACTACGAGACGCAAATTCGAACGCACCATTTCCGACCGCGCATTTTGATCTCCGCGCTTAATCCGACGCGCGAGCTTGACTTCCTGTTCAGGAGTCAACAGCGGAAATTGTGCAATCTCTCTCAGATACAGCTGAAAGCCTGTCTCGTTGTCTTCCAATGCCATCGTTTAGGGTCCTCTTAACTATTACGTTTTTGATGAAGTGCCAGGTTGCAAAAATTGAGTTACTTAATGAGGTTAACCACTTAGACAGTTCGCATGGAGGAGCGTTCAAAATATGTGAAAAAAAACAGGGGCTTTGATTTTCGAATTAAATACTTGGTTACAAGCGGATTAACTCACATGAACTCGGTTGGCGAAGCCGTGATGTTTCGGTGCAATGCTTTAGGCTTTGGCACGGAGAAGAGCGCAGAAATATCCGCCTTTTACGAGTTGGTCACCGCAGACGACCGATGAGGTGGTCGCGACTGCCGTTCGCAGCGAGCTGGGCGTATTGAAATGATCCGGAGTTTGAGACCGATGGAGCAGCAAGTTTTTTCGGTTGGTGAAACGCTCGGGAAGGCGGACGACTAGAGTCGGAGCAGAGGGATTACGAGAATTGGCGCGATGCGTATTTTGGTAAGCGGATTAATCGGCCAATATGCCTTTGGCGGCGTCACTTGGGACTACATCCAGTATGCCCTGGGGTTTCGTGCGCTGGGGCACGATGTCTGGTATCTCGAGGACTCGGCTACTTGGGCCTACGATCCGGTGAAGGAGGAACCGAGCGCAGATTGTACGCACAATGTCACCTATTTAGACCGGATCATGCGGGTGTTTGATATGGGCGACCGCTGGATCTATCGCAACGAAGCAGATGGCAAATACCATGGTATTACGGACGAGAAACGGGCCGAGAAGACGATCGCCGAGGCTGACGTTCTTGTGAACGTTTCGGGCGCCTGCTGGCTGCGGCCAGTCACCGCTGGGATCAGGACAAAGCTATATCTGGATGGAGATCCAATGTTTACGCACATCCGATTGACCTACGGCGACCGCGAATACCTTGATCGCGTCCGTGCACATGAACGGCATTTTACCTTTGGCCTGAATATTGGCAGACCAGGATGCAAAATTCCCCCAACCGGTATCGACTGGCGCCCCACGGTTCAACCGATCGCCATCGACTGGTGGGAACGAACCCTCACCCCTCCGAGGGCCGACCATAATGCCAATGGAGCATGGACGACCGTGATGAATTGGGCGAGTTACAAACCAGAGGAATTTGAAGGCGAAACCTACGGGCAGAAAGACATCGAATTTCAGAAATTCATGACGCTCCCAGCCCTGACCTCCGAAAAGTTCGTGCTTGCCATGGGCCAGGGACCGGGAAGAAACCGACCCACCGCTTACCTTGAGTCACTGGGGTGGAAAATCATCGAACCAGACGTTCACGTTCCAGACTACGCGAGTTATCACGATTTCCTGAGCAACTCGAAAGGCGAATGGAGCATCGCAAAGAATGGTTATGTCAAGTCAATCAGCGGCTGGTTTAGCTGCCGGAGTGCTTGCTACCTCGCTGCCGGCAAACCAGTGGTGGTGCAGGATACGGGCTGGAGCGACCATTTGCCCTCCGGAGATGGGGCTCTCCGGTTTTCCACTCCAGCGGAAGCCGCTCAGGCCATAGAAGCCATCGCAGGCAACTATTCTCACCACTGCACGGCGGCAGGCGCTTACGCGCGAACTCATTTCGACGCGGCGAAGGTTTGCCGAGAGCTTCTCGAGTGATGACCTCGCTTTCCGATCGTGCACTCGTTTTGGTCGGCCACGGCTCGACCCTGAATCCCGATTCCAGCGCACCGACGCAGGCTCATGCCCGCGCTCTCCGGACGCGTGG
>DATLIT010000284.1:0-3403 GCA_035539295.1 Terrimicrobiaceae bacterium
ATTATGTCCGAATCTACGGATGGATTGCAGGAGCTATCAATGTCGTCCTTTTGACTTTGCTAGTGGTCCTTTGTCCATGGTGGGCAAGACTGCGAAAGCTCACGCCGAATTCCCCTGCTGCGGTGGGCGGATTTGCCACCCCTCGATGGTTTTGGCCTTTGGTGATCGTTGCCATGGCAACAACCTTCTTCTACAGCCTACCACGGATGACGCATGGGTTTTGGGATGACGAGGAGCTGAACGTCCGCACGACGCTCTGGGGAAAGTTCAAACCAAACAAAAAAACCGGCGAAGTGGAATTTGTCCGGTTGGGTTGGCTCGAGACCGTCTACGGTTACAGCAAGGGACCTAATACGCATACGCTCTTCAGCGTTCTTGCCCGCGCGTGCGAGGAGGCGTGGAACATTGTCGCTAAGCCAAAGGGGTTTCCTTTGGCCGAGTGGCCGTTTCGGGTGCCGGCGCTCATTTTTGGCGTGCTCGCAGTCGCCGCTTTCGCGTGGCTCCTAAGAGATTTCGGTATGCCGGCGACCGGCGTGATGGCGGCGTGGCTGCTCGCAGTTCATCCTTGGAGCGTTCGTTACGCCAGCGAAGCGCGCGGATACAGTTTCGTCATCTTTATCGTTCCAGTCGTGTTCGTTTTTTGGCGGAGAGCCATGCTGACGGGATCCTGGCGTTGGTGGAGCGCTTATGCACTTGCTGAGTTCTCGCTCTTCTACTGCTATCCGGGCTCCGCATTCATCCTGATCGTCCTCAACCTCCTGACGCTGGGACTTCTCGCGGCGGCCCCCGAATGCGCGGAGCCGCGGTTTGCCCAAGCCGGTCGGTGGTTTTGCGTCAACGTGCTCGCAGGTATCCTCGCGCTTCAGTTCATGCTTCCACTCTATCCGCAAGCGAAGCTCTATTTCGATTTTGTCTCCTCGCAGGGATTCGTCTCCGGCTGGCAATGGGCCCGCAATACTGTTGCCTATATGATCGGCGGAGCTCCCTGGACGAAAAGCGGTGAGCCATGGGCCGGCTATCCGGAGTGGCTTGCGGCCTACGTCGATAATCCAGTTCTTTTCTGGGGAGCAGCCTCATTGGCCATTACATGCGTGGCATTGGGTGCTTTCCGCCTGCTTTGGCGAAGCTGGCCGTCGGCAGCTTTCGTCTTTGTCATGGCGATTTGCCCGCCGATCACTTTTACGGTCGCGTTCTTCAAGAAATTTCTCCTCTACGAAAATTATGTCATCTATTCGCTGCCGGGCGTAATCATTTGCGCCGCTGCCGGACTGACTCTGGTAGGCTCTGTGTTGGCGAAGCTTTCCGGCAAGCCGACCGTCGGGTTGATTTTTCCCGCATGCCTCCTGCTGGGATACGTCCTCTATACACACTCATTCCGGCAATGGCTGGTGGAGAACCCGCTGCAGCAAATTCGAGAGTCGGTGATCTATTCGCGCGGCACGCTCGATCCAGCGGCCGCCGAACAAAAGGACAGCAGGACTGCCAGCTTCTGTATTCCGCCGTACCTTTACGACGCTCACATGGAGCGACTCGATTCTGCTGGCGACTTCATTGCCGCACTGCAACGTTCGGACAAGGATGGCGTTTCCCTATTTATCAACATCGGCATGCCTTGGGCGGCACGCGAATACAGCCCGCAAATGTGGGCGCTCTTCAACAACCGGGATCTCTTTGAAGAACCTCTACGCCTGCGCGGCTTCGAACCGAGCCTTGACCGGCTCGTAGCTAAGTATAAGCCTCACAGTGTGCAGGCGTTTGACTTTAGCCGCTATAGAATCGACCAACGTTAGGTAAGAAAATTCGTTAGGCCGAAAATAGGGGACAGCCGCCTCGGTGAACTGAGATGGGCCAGAGTCAGGCGTCAGCATGAAAGAGTGATGCCACCAAACGGGCGATGGGCAACGCCTTGGGAGAATCTGCATGAACACAGATGGTCTGAGCGTCAAGCCTCACCAATGTTCCCTTTGTCGAGGAGACCCGGCCGCTTGCTAGAAATGTTTCCATCTGCCTCCTGATCTCCGCTAGATCGCTGAGAACCGCACCCGGCTGACTGCGCGGCATCAGGCCACCTTCGGGGGTGTAGGCGCGATCGGAAAACAGTTCGCCCCAAACTTGGATGCCACGATTCCTGGCGGCACCAATGAGCTCGCCATGAGGAGAAACGATCAGCCGAACTCCCGGGAATCGCTCTTTGATGAAGGCCGCATAAACACTCGCCAAATGCCTGTCTCGTTCAACGACGTGATAAAGGCCGCCGTGGAGCTTGACGTGTGCAATCGGGATGCCCTCAGCTTGAGCCAAGGAGACGAGCGTTCCGACTTGCGAGGCAATCAACAACTGCAATCTCGACCACGAGATCGCTTCTTCTTTGCGGCCAAAATTCTGACGATCGTCAAATCCAGGATGTGCGCCCGCGTTCACCCTGAACTCATGACATAGCCTCATGCAGGCTCGCATGGTTCGCTTGTTGCCGGCATGTCCGCCGCAGGCAATGTTGGCAGAGCTAACCCATCTCAACAGCCGGCGAGTCCGGGCCGCAGGCTCGCCCTCCCCAAGGTCGCAGTTGATATCCACCTACTCGGTGAGCGCGAAGCGAACGTCCGTGCCCGGAGCGCATTGGGTGAATCGAGATATGCTCGAGCTTTCCAGGATCGCCAGGCGCGGATAGCCACCTACGGTCGGTCCATCGCGGAGCAGCACGATAGGGTGGCCACTCGGGGGAACCTGGATCGCCCCAACCGCGACAGGCGCGCTGGGCATCCGTAGCCGCGATTCCAGGGCGATCCCCTCAAGGCGATATCCCGCTCGGTCACTCTGCGCGGATATCCGCCAGGTCTGCTCTAAGAATTTACCTCGCGCTTCGTCGTTAAAGCCGTCCCACTCGGGACCGCGCCAAACCGGAAGGACGGGAGTTTGTCCGTATTCCTCGCGCACCAACTCCGGCACAAAACGTGAAGAGATCTCTTCAGGCGGCAGCCTGTTTTCGCATGCCAACCGAGTGCCGGGCTGGACGGTCTCGCCAAAGCCTGCGCGCGGATTCGCACTCGCACTCCCGAACCATCTCGGAGCCGCGAAGCCTCCTCGGGCCGCCAGATAACTCCACACCCCGGCACGAAGTGGCCCGAAAGAGATCTCACTGCCGGGCTCAACGCGAAAATTTCTCCACGTAGGCCAGTCGCACTCGACCTCCGCCCCGGCAATCGCCAGCTCCGAAGAGGTCAGGACCAGAAATTTTGCACCGGTGAACAGCAGCTCCAAAACAGGCGCTCCCGCATCATTGCCAACCAACAAGTTTGCCTGCCGCGCCGACTCGAGGTCCATGGCGCCGCCTGGCGCAATTCCGAATCGCTTCCAACCGCTTCTTCCAGAGTCTTGAATAGTGATCCCGGCACCGCATGCCAAA
>DATLIT010000285.1:0-2975 GCA_035539295.1 Terrimicrobiaceae bacterium
GCCATTTTTGGCGTCGAACCACCCTTGGAAGGCACCGTCCGGCTTGGTCGCCGTGAGCTCAAAATCCGCAATGCGCGCGAGGCGATTGATGCCGGCGTTTACCTGGTGCCCGAAGACCGGCGGCACACGGGATTGATCACCAGCATGACAGTCCGCGAAAACATCACCTTACCCGGGTTGAAGCGCTACTCACGCGGGATGCTGATCAGCTTTGCACGCGAGGAAGAGGTCTCGAAACGGGAGGTAGCGGCCTTGCGCGTCAAAACGCCATCGATCGAGACCCGGGCGATGAACTTGAGCGGCGGTAACCAGCAAAAGGTCGTTCTGGGCAAATGGCTCTCATTGGAACCGAAAGTGATCATTTTTGACGAGCCGACCCGCGGCATCGACGTCGGAGCCAAAGCAGAAATTTATCGGCTCATGCGCGAGCTCGCCGATCGAGGAGTCGCCATCATCATGATCAGCAGCGACATGGAAGAAGTGCTTGGAGTGAGCGATCGCATTGCCGTTATGCACGAAGGCGATATCACGGGTTTTCTCCTGCGTGAACGGTTTTCCGAGAAAGCAATCATGAGCCTCGCGACCGGCCGCAAAGACCCTTAATGCTTAGCGTTGTGCAACTCTTTTCGTGACCCATCCCCTATGAAAAAGGAACTCGGCATCACCGTTCTCCTGATTGTCCTTTGTATAATCGTGGCGGTGTTGAATCCCCGATTCTTGGGCGCCTCCAACCTCACCAACATGGCGCGCCTAATCGGCATGTACGGCATTTTCAGTATCGGCGTGGGCCTGGTGATTATCACCGCCGGTATCGATCTGTCGTTGGGGTCGGTGTTTGCGTTGCAGGGGGTGATCTTGGCAATCATGTTGCGCGAATGGAATCTGGCATGGCCGCTGGCCGTTTTGTTAGTTGTCGTCGGCGTTATGCTGCTGGGAGCCACCCACGGCTGGTTTATCGGGTATGTCCGGATGCAGCCTTTCATCGTGACGCTCTGTGGCTTGCTGTTTTATCGAGGTCTGGCGCGGTTTATCGCGAATGATGAAACGAAAGGGTTCGGCAGTTCGGGGTTTGAATTATTGCGCACGCTGGCGACGGGCAGCATTGGGCCGGTGCCGATGCCGTTCGTGCTACTGATCATCGTGGGGATCATCACTTACGTGCTTCTTCACCATTCAGTGTTTGGCCGCTACCTCTATGCGGTCGGGCGAAATGAGGACGCCGCCCGTTACTCCGGCATCAACAGCCGGCTGATCATTATGAGCACCTATATCGTCGAAATGCTGCTCGTCGCCTTGGCCGGTATTCTCATTGCTTTCTACACTAACTCGATCTCGCCCGCTAACCACGGCGCCACCTACGAGCTTTACGCGATTGCTGCGGCCGTGCTTGGGGGCTGTAGCCTCCGCGGTGGCGAAGGTTCCATTATCGGAATAATCATCGGGACGGCTCTCCTGCAGGTGTTGCAGAACCTGGTCAACCTGCTCGGCATTCCGAGTTCATTGAACTTTGCCGTGATGGGTGCGGTCATCTTCCTTGGTGTCCTTGTCGATTCGATCTCGGGCAAGCGCCGACAGAAACAGCAAGCGCTCGCCCGTGCGCCTGCGCCGACCAAACCCGCACCTCCAACGCCATCGCAAGCGGCCAAATAAAGGCAAAGCTAATCTCTCATTCTCACCAGAGAGGACACCGAGGGCACAGAGGAATAGTCTTACCAACCTAGTTGGGCGAAGCCGACATTGGCAGCGACTCTGGATACGCCACTCGATGAATAGGCCCTGCGGTTCTCTCGGAGGCAAAGAGTGACTCTCAACTCTTTACCACCGCCACCGAAGACACCGAGAACACTCAGGCTCGAGAACAATGCAAGACCGGCTGACCTCGAAGCTCTAAGGCAGGTGGTGGCCTTGCCGCCGGTAAGAAACTTCAGCTCTTGCCGATAGCCGAAGGTTCGGCCGGAGGGGAATCGTGCGGCGCTGGTTCTTCATCGGCTGTGTTTGACGCGAGCATCTCCTCGAGAACTTGGATGGCACCACTGATGCGCAAGAGGGTTTCGCGAATACGTGACTGCTGCATTTCGAGCTCCTGGAGTTTTGTCTGGCCGGTCTCGAATTCACTTTTCAAGACCGCAATTCGAGATTGGATTTGTTGTTGCATACTTTCTCCGTTGAGATTGGTGCACCTCTGCACTTGGATTTCCCTCAAGACTCTAACGACGCCATTTTCTGCGCCAAAGCCTCAACATTGGCCTTTAACTCTTTGACAGTGCCTCGAGGAGCACGGCAGAAAGCCTGCCATACTCGACTGCCTTGTAGCGCCCATCCCATGTCGTCACAAGTTCGGGAAAAACCGCTTCGACCTCCTGGGCTAGCACACCAACTTGCGTGCCTTCGGCGCACTGATTTTGAGATTCGTAAAGTTGATTCCACGAGAAGGTAATTCCGCGTAGCCGATCGAGTTTCCCCAATACGTTAGTGAGAGGAGTAATGTTGGTCTTGTAGTTGGCATCCGATGTCGTCGGAAAGCTCCGAGCCTGAACCGACCCCTGCACGATCACATTGCCGTTATCCTGAATCGTCATCAGTAAACCAGCGGTCCCGCGATTCAGGGCACCTCCGCTCGCTTCACGGGAACGGCCGAAATGCAATTTCCATCCGGTATTGTCACCGAAGCGGAGGACGCCCGCATTCGGCGAGATTCCCGGGTCGAAACCTAACCCAATGACATCGTCGCCGATCTGCAACTTGCGCATCGGATTGACAGTCGCTATGCCGACATTGCCTCCAGCCTTAAGAAACAGTCTGCCGTCGGCCACGCCTGATTCGACGAAGTTCAAGCCTCGCAATGACCCACCCAAATTTTGGTTGATGTGCCATCTGGTAGCGCCACTTGGGTCTTTGAAGCTAATCAACTCCTCGGACGGGAATGCGGATTTGATAGCCAGCGGCCTGTCCGGATCGGTCGTCCCGATGCCAAC
>DATLIT010000286.1:0-3810 GCA_035539295.1 Terrimicrobiaceae bacterium
CGTTGAAACCGAACCAATCCCGCATTGTGGCCGCCTTACTGCCAGCGGGAGATGCGCGTAGCTTGCTGTCCCTGTCTCAGCACACCTCCGAGCTCACGCACGTCTGCGTGGAGATGCTCGGCGTAAGCGGACAGCCTGCTCGCCTGACCACCGATCTGGATGAAGAGGTACTTGCCGCCGTTCGCGCTTCAGGGCTCCAGATCCTCCCCATGCTTACCAATCTCGCCGGCAAACACTGGGATACGGACGCTGTCGAAGGCCTGATCCGGGCGGACAGCACGACGCAACAAACGTTCGCTGATCAAGTCGTCAAGGCGTTGCAAGACATTGGCGCGGCCGGACTGCTGATTGATTGGCAGGGAATTGATCCTGCGCTCTCGGCAGAATTGGTGCAATTCCTTGGACGAATGCATTCAAAGTTGAGCGCGGAAAAGCTCGAACTTTGGCTGAGCATCCCAGTCGGGGAGGATTTGCGTGCCTTTGATTTGGAGGATCTCCCCGGTGTGGTTGATCGTCTGGTAGCCCAGCTCCATGATGAGAACGCCGAGACTGACGCTGCTGGTCCCATCGCCTCACAACCATGGTTCGAGGGCTGGTTGCGAACCCTCATGGGATACGGAGAACCGAGCCAGTGGATTCTTTCGCTTGGCACCTACGGTTATGATTGGAACACGGACCGTAAGAAGACTACTACGATCAGCTTTGCCGACGGGATGGCGCGCGCGCAGAGATCTGGCGTCGGGCCCGTCACGAGTTCGGCTCCGGACTTTAACCCCACTTTCAGCTACAACTCCGAAGGAGAGTGTCATGAAGTCTGGCTTCTCGATGCTTCAACATTTGCCAACCAACTTCGGGCATTGGACCAGCAGGGTTGCGCTGGCGTGCTAATCGATCATCTGGGGACAGAAGATCCTCACGTCTGGTCGATACTTAACCATCATTCGGACTATGAGCCGAAAGTTCTCCAGGAGCTCGAAACGGTCGAGCCAAAAAAAACGATCGCTCAAATCGGCGAAGGGGATTTCCTCACTGCCGATTTGACCTCGAAATCCGGCCGGCGCAAGCTCTGGGTTAACCCCGATGGGTACCTTTGCGAAACGTTCGAGCAATTTCCGATTTATCCTACCGTCACCCATTTTCAGAATGCCAAGCCGAATCAAGTAGCCCTGACTTTTGATGACGGTCCCGATCCGGAGTGGACTCCCCAGATCCTCGACATTCTGCGTCAGAACCATGTCCACGCCACCTTTTTTGTCATAGGGAAGCATGCGGAGGATCATCCCAGCCTGATCCGGCGCATCCTCCGGGAGGGTCATGAGATCGGAAGCCACACCTACACCCATCCTGATCTATCGGAGGTGAGCCCTGAGCACGTCACGCTCGAACTGAACGCAACCCAACAACTCATCGAGTGGATTACCGGCCGCACGACCATCTTGTTTCGCCCGCCATACAATGCGGATTCCATGCCGACGACCGTTGCTGACGCCCGACCGATCGCCCTTAGTACCGATCTTGGATATATAACGGTCGGAGAGAGCATCGACCCCGAGGATTGGGCGCGTCCGGGCACCGACACAATTGTCCGCCGGGTGAAAGAAGAACGCGAGACAGGGAGAGTGATTCTTCTGCACGATGCCGGTGGCGACCGTAGCCAGACAGTAGCGGCGTTGCCGCGCATTCTTGAGTTTTTGAAGGCTCGGGGAGATTTAGTAGTTCCGGCGGGAAAACTGCTGGGCCTCAAGCGCGAGGACACCATGCCTCGGCTAACGGCGGGTTCTCCGACTATCTCGGGCGTGATTACGAACGCCGGCCTTCTTTCCGTTCACTGGGGCGAGGAGTTATTCTGGGCCTTCATGATCGTCGCGTCCGGGTTGACGCTGGTGCGCAGCGTCGTGATAGCCATTCTGGCGCTCAGGCGGAAGCCTCGCTCCTCGGTCGGGAATTTTACGCCTTCAGTTAGCGTGCTGATCGCGGCCTATAACGAGGAAAAGGTCATTTCGGAAACCCTGCGTTCGGTATTGAACACTGATTACGCCGGATCGCTGGAAGTTATCGTCGTCGATGACGGTTCTAAGGATGCTACAGCGGCGAAAGCGGAGGAAGTTTGCGACTCTCGTGTCCGCGTGCTTCGACAAGCGAACAGCGGAAAGTCGGGCGCCCTCACGCGAGGCTTAGCCACCGCCGCCAACGAGATCATCGTCTTTCTTGACGCTGACACACAATTTCAAACTGACACGTTGCGCCTTCTCGTCCAGCCGCTCGCTGATCCTCGCGTCGGCGCCGTCTCCGGACATGCTCGCGTCGGCAACCTGCAGACCTGGATTGCCCGCTTTCAGAGCCTTGAGTACATCTGCGGCTTCAACCTCGACCGCCGCGCCTACGACCGTGTGAATGCTATCACCGTTGTCCCCGGAGCGATCAGCGCGATCCGGCGAAAGGCAATAGAGGAGGTGGGCGGCTTCGATTCGGCTACCCTCGCCGAAGACACCGACCTGACGCTGTCATTGCATCGCAAGGGATGGCGGGTAACCTATGCGCCCGAAGCGATCGCCTGGACAGAGGCACCGGACAGCATTCGTGCGCTCGCCAAACAGAGATTTCGTTGGGCTTTCGGAACAATGCAATGTCTCTGTAAGCACGGGGATCTCATGCTCAACCCTCGCTTTGGTGCTCTCGGCTGCTTCAGCCTTCCCAGTATCGCGCTCTTCCAAATCCTGCTTGTGGCTGCAGTTCCGATTGTCGATTTACTCCTCATTGTTTCGCTGCTTTCGGGCGCGGGATCGCCATTCGTCGTCTACTTCGTGGCGTTCCTGCTTTGCGATCTGTCGCTCGCCTCCCTGGCTTGCTCGATCGAGAAAGAGCCTCTTAGACGAGCCGCTTGGATCATCCCAATGCGCTTTATCTACCGGCCGATCTTGAGCTACGTGGTCTGGCGCGCCATCGTCCATATGCTGCGCGGGGCCTGGGTGGAATGGGGAAAACTGGACCGGAAGGGGACTGTGATCCTAGGGGCGTTGAGATCTTGAAGATCATCCGATTATTCCTGACGGGCGCTTTGCTCGTGACTGGCTGCCGCGAGCAGCTGGCAGATCCCCCGCCGCAACCATCCACTTCTGCAAATGCGCCTCTCCATCCCATGATTCCCGAGCAAGGCGCCTACACGGGTGCATACATCGATTTTGGCGAAACGGAGGATGATGTGTCCCTGGAGCAAATTGAGACCTTTGAAGAGGCCGTTGGGAAACGCCAAGCCATCGTTGCATCATCGAGCTATTGGGGAGAGCAAAGCTTTCCCCTTCACAACCTGGAAATCATCACCCGCCACAACGCCATGCCCCTCATCTATTGGTCGCCTTGGGACAAGCCGTATGTGATGGAGCGAGGACCAGATCGGTTTTCCCTCGACACCATCGTTGCCGGAAAATGGGACGCCTATATCGATTCCTGGGCTCGACAGGCAAAGAGTTTCGAACGCCCGATCTTTGTCGCTTGGGGACTCGAGATGAATGGCAACTGGTTTCCGTGGTCCGGCTGTTTTTACGGCGGCGGCGAGCAAATCTCCAAAGGCGTCTATGCCGGACCCGATCTTTATAAGAGGGCTTATCGTCATGTCGTGGACCGTGTCCGCGCGATCGGCGCGAAGAACATCATCTGGGTCTTCCAAGCCGAGAACTACTCTTATCCAGTGGACCAATGGAACCAGCTTGAAGAGTACTACCCCGGCGATGATTACGTGGACTGGCTGGGTATGAGCGCCTATGGGAAGCAATTCCGCGACGACCCATGGGTCTCTGCCTCTGAGACAAT
>DATLIT010000287.1:0-4488 GCA_035539295.1 Terrimicrobiaceae bacterium
TTGGTAAGCTAACCAGCCGAGCACAAGTCCGGCGAGTGCCGCCGAGGGGATAAGCCAGCGAAGAAGAATGCTTACGGAGAAACGAGGGCGCTCTGGCTGATTCCGGACCGCTGCTACGACTCGACGGGCGAAATAGGGAGATGCTTCAACCCGTCGAGCACCGCCCAAAAGCTCCCACAACGCATCGTTCTCCTCGTGCTTATCCATATCGAAGAAACACCACTTCCGCCGAGAAGTTTCAACTCTGAGGTGACGTTTGGCAAACTCCCTTCATTGTCCGGACGTGGATTTCTTTTTGATGACTTCCTTATCGATGGAGATGCGGATGCTTTCTGCGAGCGGATCGGGCTCGAGGCGCAGGCTGGCTAGCGCGTCGAGGAGGTTTTTTTCGTCCTTGGTTAAGCGTTCGTTTTGCCTGTGGTATTCGTTCCAAGACGAGGCGACCACTTCCATTTGAAAGCGATTGGACCGGCGGCCATCCTCATACAAGTGCCAGTTACGGGCGCCATTGCGCAGGTAAGCAAGGCGAATTTCTCGCATCAGATCCGTGCACTGAGGGCGGTTTCTCGGATCGATCGCAAATTCGGTAACGATTGAGACCGGATTCTCCTCTGCCTGCGACAATCGCATCGGGTCCAAATCGTGGGAAAAAATTGTGACGGCAGCTGGTTCCAGATTGAGATCGGCGGCGAAGTCGATAGAGAGCCGCTTTTTCACCGCAAAGTGGACTATTGCAAGCGTCACGGAGGCGAGAAGGCCGGCGCCAAGGAAAGTAGGAACCACCCCTGCGGTAGCGGCTGCCGACCCCCAGATCACCCCACCCAACGCGGCCGCGGCCTGTGAACACATGACGATGGTTGCATTTAGACGGCCCCTAGCCCAATCAGGCATTGCCCGCTGAGCGGCGATCCAGAGCTCCGTTGCGGACAGTGTCCACCCCGCGCCACCGAAAGCGGCCAGCAGCAGAAATGCGTACGGCCAGTTGACGAAGGCCATCAAGAACAAGTTCAGGACGAGCAAGACGTTCGCATAAAGCGTCAACCGATTTGGCGAAAGGCGCGCCCGGGCTAGGGGCATGATGCAAACCGCGGCCGCTACAGACCCGGTCGCCATGGCGGTGAAAAGATATCCTAACTTCGATGCGTCCAAGTGCAATTCCTTCAGGCCAACAACAGGCATAAGCGCTGGAATGATGGAGATGAAAAACGAGAAAAGGGCGAGTCGGGCCAAGATCACTTTTATGCCCGGGGTGTAGCGAACGTAGCGAACCGCTGTTTCGATGGTGGCAAAGAAATCCTCGGGTGTCGTTTTTGCTTGCCGTTCCGATCTTTTCCAACGCGAGATTGCCAACAGCAGTAACAGAAAACCCAGGGCGTTGGCGGCGAATGCGCTGCTCGGTCCTGACACCGACACGAGAAAACCTCCAATGAGAGGACCGATCATTCCGGCGATGTTCATTTGCAGGCCCCCAAGTGTGTTGGCAGAAGCCAAATGCTCGGGTGGGACCATCTCCACCTCAACCGAAGCAGATGCCGGGGAGGCGAAGGCAAACCCGATCCCGAATAGAAAAACACTCATCAGGATGATGGACGGACTGAGAGAATCGGTCAGCGCGAGGATGGCCAAACAGAGTGCTATCAAGGCTTGCCATGTACTCGTCCCATAAAGAATCTTCTTGCGCTCGGCCATGTCGGCGAGCGCCCCTGCTGGCAAGGTGAACAGCGCGAAAGGAAGGGACGAGAGGGTTGACATGAGCGAGATGAGGATTGCCGAGTCGCTCTCCTGGCCCAACACCGAGAAGGCTGCGGTATTGTGGGCAGCCACACAGGTCCCCGAAACAAGAGCTGCCAGCCAATATCCCTTAAAGACGGGATTCTTAAGGGCGAGCCAAATCGATGTCCGCTTGTCAGGAAGAGCCAAGCCTTCGGGGGAGTGGCCCATAACGGTCTGGATTAGTGTCGAAAATGACGTACGCCGGTGAAGGCCATTGCGAGGCCGCGTTCATCGGCGGCGGCAATTACCTCATCATCGCGAACCGAACCGCCAGGCTGGATCACGCAGGTCGCGCCAGCATCCGCCGCCGTGATGAGCCCGTCCGGGAACGGGAAAAAGGCGTCGCTGCAGACAGCGCTTCCTTTCAAGGAGAGGCCCGCCTCGTGAGCCTTCCAGACGGCGATGCGCGAGGCATCCACTCGAGACATCTGACCTGCACCGATGCCCAAGGTGCGATCTCGGCCTGAATATACGATGGCGTTTGATTTAACGTGTTTGACCACTTTCCATCCAAATTCCATGGCTTCAATCTCGTCCTTGGTCGGCGGTCTCTGTGTGACTACCTTCTGCTCGAGACCAGCGAGATCGCCAGAGTCGGCGTCCTGAACAAGAAGGCCCCCCACCACCGAGCGGACATCGCGACCACGTTCCGGCGGCGCCTTAAGCATCTTCATCAGCCGGAGATTTTTCTTTTTCGAGAGGAGCGAGCGGGCGTCGGCGTTGAATTCCGGAGCGATGATGACTTCACTGAAGATTTCTGAAATCGCCTTCGCCAGTGCCAGCGTGACTGGACGATTGCAGATGATGATTCCTCCAAAGGGAGCCTGTTTGTCGGTGGCAAATGCTTTGTCCCAAGCGTCTCGCAAATCCGGGGCCGAGCCTACGCCGCATGGGTTGGTATGCTTAAGGATCGCTGCCGCCGGTTTGGAGAATTCGGAGATGAGTTCCGCGGCCGCGCTAATGTCGAGGATGTTATTGTGGGAGAGCTCCTTTCCCTGCAGTTTCTCGAAGTACGAACCGAAGTCGCCATAGAGTTCGCCGTGCTGGTGAGGGTTTTCGCCATAGCGGAGGCGAAGCTCCAGCGGAAGATCCAGCCGGAAAGCGGCGAATGTTTCCTGTTTGCGATTGAGAAATCCAGCGACAGCGCGGTCGTAGGCGGCCGTAACGGTGAAGGCCTTGATGGCGAGCCGTTCGCGTAGCGCACGGCTGGTGCCACCTCCTCCCTTGCTCATGTCTTCCAGAACCGCTCCGTAGTCGGCCGGATCGGTTACAACAGTCACCGATTGATAGTTTTTGGCCGCGCTGCGCACCAAGGATGGGCCGCCGATGTCGATCTGCTCAATCGCTTCGGCTAACGTGACGTCCTCGCGCGCGATGGTAGCCTCAAAGGGATAGAGATTTACCACCACCAGATCGATGGGAACAATCCCGTGCTCGTCCGCTTGCTTTTCGTGCTCCTCATCGCCTCGAACATAGAGCAGGCCACCATGAATCTTCGGATGCAATGTCTTGACGCGTCCGCCGAGGATCTCGGGCGAACCGGTAAATTGGGAAACCTCGACCGTGGGAACTCCTTCGGCTTGCAAGGCACTGGCGGTGCCGCCCGTCGAGAGAATTTCGATGCCTTGGCGGTGCAAGTCGCGGGCAAACTCAACAATGCCGGCCTTGTCAGAGACTGATAGCAGGGCGCGCTGTATTCTCATGAAGGGGCGAGAAGGTTATGATGCTGGCGGGAAGAAAGGCTGGTGACAAGTGACGAGTGAAAGTTCTTGCGCCGGGGCGGGGAGCATCACTCACTCCTCTGAAATGATCATCAAATACTGGAGCGTGTTCACGACAGGTTTGCAGAACACCTTCGTTTATCGGTGGAACTTTTTACTGCGATCGCTCTTTGCCATTGTTCCGCTTGCTGGAAGCGTATTTATTTGGCGAGCTCTCTTCGAGTCTCGGGGAGCAGACATACGAGGCTACGACTTCGGCCAGATCGTCTACTACTTTATGGTCGTTCTCCTCGTGGATAACCTGGTAACTCCGACAGATGACGAATGGCAGATCGCGGCCGAGATCCGCGAAGGCCAAATCAACAATTTTCTTTCCAAGCCCGTTGACCATCTCGCCTATCGCGCAAGCCTTTTTCTCAGCGCCAGGCTACTCTACACGGCAGTGACCATTGTTCCCGTGATCGGCGTCTTTGCCTGGTTCCACGAATTCATCGTGCTGCCGCGGGATCCCCTCACTTGGCCGCTGTTCGCCGTTTCATTGATGATGGCGGCGGCGCTGCAGTTCCTGATTGCCTATGCCTTGGCCATGCTGGCGTTTTGGATCCTCGAAATTTCCACCATCGTTTTCATCCTTTACTCGTTTGAATATTATCTAAGCGGCCGCCTCTTTCCTCTCGATGTCATGCCAGACTGGCTGCGAAACGTGCTGAAGTTTCTCCCCTTCACTTACGAGCTCTATTTTCCCGTGGCCATCCTGTTGGAAAAGGTGCGCGGGCTTGAACTTTGGGGCGGGCTGCTCATGCAGGCGGCTTGGGTCGTGGCTGCCTTTGCCGGCGCTCGACTGATGTGGCGGGCTGGTTTGCGCCGATACGAATCAGTCGGTGGATGAAGTGGTGCTGCGGGTCTAGAAATTTAGCAAGCCGGTATTCGCCTCGCGCATCCGCCGGGCGAGAGCCAGGGAAGATTTCGCAACAGGAGCATTTGGAGGCGCGGG
>DATLIT010000288.1:0-4364 GCA_035539295.1 Terrimicrobiaceae bacterium
GCTCCAGACGTGCCAAAAATCGGTTGCTCAACTAACCTTATGACAGTCAGAGAATTATATCGATGAATGGGTTCGGACAACTGAATGTGCGCGTGCAATTGTGCGAATTATCGTCCTTTTAAAATGCAAAATTGCACGACCCGAAACGTCGATCAGCAGACCTGCAATTACGGCGATTGCGTCGGACCAGCTCTGGTCGATCGGCTTGCTCTAGCCCTTTGAGTGTAGCGGCACCTGATTACTTAACAACCCTTAGAGGCGCTTTCGCTTCCGATAGAGTGTCGCGGGATCGATCTGCAGGATTTCAGCGACTTTATCGAGCGTCTTCTGACCGGCGATTAAGCGGCGGATATGCTCGGCCTCGATCTGCTCGAGAGTGAATTCTCCTCCGAGACGCACTTCCGAGGGCGAGCGAACGATGTCGGAGAGATCATCGATCTCGATTCGTTCATGGTCGCTAAGGATAACGGCACGTTCAATGACGTTGCGCAACTCGCGAAGATTTCCGGGCCAGGAATAACCGCGCAGAGCGTCCACCGCGGCCGGAGCAAAGGTGCGAACGGCCTTGCCGGTATGGGAAGCTGCAAAGTTGAGGTAGAGCAGCGCCAGCCGCTCGATGTCGGCTGCCCGTTCGCGCAACGGCGGCATCTGCAGCGAAATAACATTCAGGCGATAATAAAGGTCCTCGCGAAAGGTGCCTCCTGCGACGGCCTTCGCCAAGTCCCGGTTCGTCGCAGATATGATACGGACATCGGCAGGGCGAGCGATGCTTTCGCCGACCCGTTCGTATTCACGTTCCTGTAAAAGGCGAAGCAACCTGGCTTGGACTCCCAATGGGAGCTCCCCGATCTCATCCAGGAACAACGTGCCTCCGGTGGCTGCGGCCACCCGTCCGATTGTATCCTGATATGCTCCCGTGAAGGCGCCTTTGACGTGACCGAAGAGCTCGCTTTCGAGCAGCTCCTGGGACAAGCTTGGAGAGCTCACCGTAACGAATGCGCCATCCGGTCGGCGACTGCGGCGATGAATTTCGCGCGCCAAGACGCTTTTGCCGGTCCCGGTCTCGCCGAGGAGGAGCACGGTCGCCTCGCTCTGCGCGGCCTTGAGGGCCAGATCGATGACTCTGCGCATGGCGGGCGACTCCGTGGCGAGGTCGAGTTCCGGTCCGCTGGCCACGAGCCGCGATTCCAGATCGGCCACCTGGCGTTCGAGTTTCCGGGTGCGCTCGACGCTGGTCAAAACGTGGCGAATCTGCTCGGGCGTGCACGGCTTTGGAACGTAGTCAAAGGCCCGGCGTCTCATCGCCTCGACCGCCGTCTCAACTGAGGCATAGGCGGTGATGATCACGACAAAGGTCTGCGGACTGGCGCGCACGATTTCCTCGAGAATGTCCAAGCCACTCTCCTGGCTAAGCTTTAAATCGAGAAAGGCGACGTCGAAGTTGGCGCGCTTGAGCTGTTCGATCGCCTCTTTGCCGCTTGCTGCCGTCGAGACCTGATGATCCATCGATTCGACTGCCAGCGAGAATGTGCGCCGGATATTCTTCTCGTCATCAACCACCAGCACGCGCATGCCTGGTCTTAGCGCAACTCAACCGAAATGAAAACTCTGCCCCAAGTCAGGCCATAGTAACCGGCTCCAGGGGTATCTTCGCCTTGGGAACGGCCAGCGTCTTGGTGCCCATGGTAAATCGTCGAATAACCACGTAAAACACAGGCGTAAGCAAGAGTCCGAAAAACGTCACGCCGAGCATCCCGGAAAAGACCGCCGTCCCAAGAGCACGGCGTAATTCGTAGCCGGCGCCGCTGGCCAGCGCCAGGGGAACCACGCCAAGGATGAAAGAGAAGGAGGTCATCAGGATTGGTCGCAAGCGAAGTCGGCTCGCATTGATCGCCGCTTCGAGCGGCGTCTTGCCGTCCCGTTCTTCACTCAGCTTGGCATACTCCACAATAAGGATGGCGTTCTTGCTCGCCAGACCGATCAGAACGACGAATCCGATTTGCGTAAAAATGTTGTTGTCGCCGCCGGAGATGGAGATGCCGACCAAGGAGAATAAAACGCACAGCGGCACAATTAAGATAATTGCCAGTGGCAGACTCCAATTCTCATACAAGGCCGCCAGCACCAGAAAAACGAAGAGAACACAGATAGGAAAAACATAGAGCGCGCTGTTGCCGGCTTTCAGCTCTTGGAGCGCAGTCTCCGTCCATTCGTACCCGTAGTTGCGTGGCAAAGTATCCCTGGCAAGTTGTTCCATGGCTTTGATGGTTTCCCCCGTGCTGTAGCCGGTCGCGGGATTGCCGTTGAGTTCCGCCGCGGGAAACAGGTTAAAACGCGGGACGCGCGATGGCGCATTGATTTGACGGAGCTCAACCAGGCTGCCTAGGGGCACCATCTCGCCGTTGGCGTTGCGTGTTTGCAAACGAAGAATATCATCTGGGCGCGCCCGAAAATTGCCATCTGCCTGCGCGGTGACCTGGAACGGCTTTCCGAATAGGGTCAGGTCATTCACGTAGATGGACCCCAGATAGAATTGAAGCGCTTCCGAGATCGCGGTCACGTCTACTCCCTTGCTCTTGGCCTGGATGCGATTGATGTCGGCAAAGATCTGCGGAGTACTCGCCCGGAAGAGCGTGAACATGCGGGCCAACTCTGGGCGGGAAGACGCCTTCGCGATCGGTCCCTGCAATGCCTTTTCCAGCGCGTCTGGAGTGCCGCCGCCGCGATCCTGGACCATCAGCTTTACTCCTCCGGTGGTACCCAATCCCCGCACTGAGGGAGCTGGAAAAGCCAGCACGCGCGCTTCGCGAATCTGTGCAAACTTCGGCTGGATCGCCTCCTGGATGCCGCGAAGCGACTTCGCTGAGTTCTTTTTCCGTTCCTCAAAGGGCTCAAAGATGCAAATGACTGTTCCGCTATTTGAGGCGGTCGCTTGCGTGATAATCGAGCTTCCGATCCGATTGATCGTGTGAGCGACACCCGGAGTGGACTTCAGAATATCCTCGACCTGGTTCATCACCTGCTCGGTCCGTTCGAGCGACGCACCTTCGGGCAGCTCCACGTTGACAAACATAACGCCTTGGTCGGTCTCGGGGATAAAGCCGGTGGGAACTTTTTGGAACATGTAACCGGTCAAGACCAAGAGCCCGCCGTAGACCACGAGAACGAGAAGGCTCCACCGAATGAGCTTTCTTAGGATGCGAATGTAAATAGCCTTGAATCCCTCGAAGGTTCGATTGAAGAGTCGGAAGAACCAGCCCAGCACGCCGTCGAGTGCTCGCCCGAGGAGGTCCTTTCGCTCCTTGGGCGACTGCAGAAACAATGCGCACATGGCAGGACTTAACGTCAGGGAATTCACCATCGAGAGGATCGTCGAGAAGGCGATCGTTAAGGCGAACTGCCGGTAAAAAGAACCTGTCAATCCCGGGATGAACGCCGTGGGGATGAAGACACAGGAGAGCACGGCCGTGATGGCGACGATCGGCCCTGCCACCTCGCTCATTGCCTTGATGGTGGCCTCTCGACGCGCCAAACCCTCGGCCATGTGATGCTCAACCGCCTCGACGTCCACAATCGGATCGTCCACCCCGATGCCGATAGCCAGCACCAGACCAAGGAGCGTCAACAGGTTGAGAGAAAACCCAAAGGCCAGCATGACAGCAAAAGTTCCGATCAAGGAGACCGGCACCGCCATGATTGGAATCAGCGTCGACCGCCAGCTCTGCAGAAAGACAAGAACCACGAAAACGACCAGGAGGAAGGCTTCGATGATCGTCTCCATCACCGAGAGGATGGCCTCTTTCACGAACATGGTGGTGTCGTAGATAATCCGGTAGTCGACACCCGGCGGGAACCGCTCCTTGAGCTTCTCCATCTCCTCTCGCACTCGCTTGGAAACTTCGAGCGCATTCGAGCCCGGTGCCTGAAAAATGCCGATGTTGATGGCGGGGTTGCCGTCCAAACGGGAGATGACCGTGTAATCTTTGGCACCGAGGTCGACCCGCGCGACATCCTTCAGGCGCACCACCTCGCCATTCTCTCCGGTCTTGATGACGATGTTTTCGAACTGTTCGACGTTCTCCAGCCGCCCCTGCGTGGTGACCGTCATTTGATAATCAAGCCCAGAGGGAGCCGGTTGGCCCCCGACGTTTCCCGCCGCGATCTGGACATTCTGCTCGCGCAGGGCGCGCACGATGTCCCCAGCGGTCATGCCCAAGGCGGCGATCTTTTCAGGATTCAACCAGATACGCATCGAGTAGTCCCGGGCCCCAAAGAACTGGATGTCGCCCACCCCTTTGATGCGAGCCAAGTAATCGCTCACCTGCAAAAAGGCGTAGTTCGAAAGATAGAGGTCGTTATAACGG
>DATLIT010000289.1:0-2488 GCA_035539295.1 Terrimicrobiaceae bacterium
AATCAACAGGGCGAGGCCGACGATCAACTGCAAATCCCGCGCGAGCGCGGCTTTCCAGGCCAGTTGCCCCAAACCCGGTTCGCCGCAAAAGGCTTCAGCGGCTATCGTTGCGCTAACGGCCATGGAGACAGATGCGCCACCTAGAGCGATCAACTCAGCAGATGTGTCAGATAGAACATGCCGGGTGAAGATTCGCACCTCGTGCAGACCAAGTGACCTTGCTGCCAGGACGTGGCATTTGTACCGGGCGCTCCGGAACAGGTTGTCGATAACCCGGAAGACGCGTGCAAAGATCATGAGCCCGACCACCAGGAACGCGGGCGCTTTGGCGAGATAGCAAAGATAAGCGAGCAGCGCCGAAGGGACGCAGAGAATGGCAGCTCCCGCGACTGTTCCCCATAACGCAATGGCGCGAGCCTGCAATACGGATCCAATAGCGGCAAAGAGAAAGGCGGCAAGCCACCCTGCCACGTATCCAAGCGTCAAGATGCGGAGACTTGTCGTGTAGCGCTGTTGGATGAGTTCGCCAACCGGCCGGTTGAGGCTTAGAGAGAAACCTAAGTCCCCGTGTGCGGCATTGCGAAGGTACGTGTAATAGATTTCAAAAACATTCTCCGCGCCGGCATCCTTTCTTATCTCCTCTATGGATTCGTTGCTCAAACGAAAATCAAGTTCACGCTCGTCGGTCCCGAACCCCGGCCCAAAGCGTACGAGGCACGTCGCAGCGAATCCGATGAGGAGGATTGACCAAGAAAATCGCCATGCCGACGACAGGATCATGAGCAACGGATTCCGCTCAGACATGACGGGCATTCCCTACAAGCGATTCAATGATCTCTGTGTTCGCGCGGACTTCATCCGAGGCAAATTCCTCAATCGCGCGAGCCAGCCTGGTCAGATCGAGCGGCTTTGAGATAAATGCATCCATGCCGACAGCCAGGCATCGCTGCTCGTCTTCTTTCATCGCTCGCGCAGTCACAGCGATGATGGGCGTGCGGCGCCCGACCTCCCGCTTCCTGATCTCCTCCGTAGCCTCGAACCCGTCCATCACCGGCATCTGGCAGTCCATGAGCACTAGCGCGTAGTGATTGGAAAGCACCAGGTCCACTGCTTCACGGCCATTCACAGCGAGATCGCTCTTATATCCAAGCTTTTCGGTGAACCGTAATGCGAGCCGCTGGTTCACGAGGTTGTCCTCGACAATCAGAATCCGTTTGGAGACTGGAGCGGATCCGATACTGTTCGCGATCGGCAATTCCGGCGCAGTCAAAGGCTCTTGAGGAGGCAATTGTGTAGGTGGGAGTGGGACAACGAACCAGAATGTGGAGCCCGTACCTGGCCGGCTTTCTACGCCAATCTGCCCACCCATCAATTCAACGAGCCGCTTCGAGATCGACAAGCCAAGTCCGGTACCGCCATGCTCCCGCCGGTCAGAGTTATCGACCTGTGTAAAAGGCTGAAAGAGCTTCGGGCAGTCCTCCGGCGCGATGCCGATTCCCGTGTCGATTACTTCGAAGCGGATGCTTCCCGGCTGCCCGTCCGGCACTGCACTGATTGTGACCTTTCCTTCGTGCGTAAACTTCACGGCATTGGCTGCCAGGTTAAGCAGGACTTGGCGGAGCCTTCCCAAGTCGCCTTCGACTGCCTCCGGTAGTTCACGGGCGATCGACACGTTTAACTCGAGTTGCTTCGCCCGCGCATCGGCCCTGATGATCGCCGTTGTGTTTGCGACCAGTTCTGACAAACGAAATGGCGTGCGCTGCACAGTCATACGACCGGACTCAATCTTGGAAAGGTCGAGTACGTCGTTGATGATCGAAAGCAGAGCTTTGCCCGATGTCTTGATCGTCTCGACATATTCCCGCTGTTCGGGATCGAGTCGAGTCTGAAGCAGGAGCGTGCTCATACCAATGACACCATTCATGGGCGTGCGGATCTCATGGCTCATGTTGGCAAGGAACTGAGATTTCAGCTCCGCTTGGCGGCGCTCGGTTTCCAGCCGTTCCACATATAGCCTGTAGGTGCGGTAGACGGCATAAACCAGGGGAACGATGAGCAGCCACGTCTGCCAGCCAATCAAACGGCTGAGGCCGGAGAGAATGGCCATCAAAGGAGCTGCGACCAGGTAATAAGGAAACGACCACAGGTAGCAGTCCCGCCAGATTCGGAAAGGATTCTTCGCTTCGGTGAGCGCCACAACGCCTGCGATCAGGCCGGTGTTAACCACGAAGTACGAGATCGTTGCCGCGCCGAGCACGACCGGAGGTTCCAGTGCGGGCGTGAAACGGCATGCAGCGGCGTGAGACGCTACAGACACGGCAACCGCGAGTCCGGAGTTCGCAAGATTGAACGCAATCTTGATCGGCTCACGTCGTTCTTTCGCCTTCCAGAGGTACTGCCAAAGAACGGCGCCGCACCCGACAATCATCGACTCGAGGAATGTAAGCTCCGAGATGGCCAGCAATATGAACAGGAAATTAACGGAAAG
>DATLIT010000290.1:0-3587 GCA_035539295.1 Terrimicrobiaceae bacterium
CAATGGGGACATCGTCGAAAGATCAACTGCGCAGGATCGCTGAGGCCGATGACCTGCACATCTCGCCGTTCCGCGAGGACGGTGTGACCTACGGCACGCCGACGTGGATTTGGTCAGTGGCGGTCGACGACGACCTTTACCTGCGCGCTTACTACGGGCACAACTCTCGTTGGTACCAGGCTGCCGTGCGGGACAAGGCGGGGCGGATCACTGCCGCGGGCATGACCACGGAAGTCACCCTCGAGCCGGTGAACGGGCCGATCAACGACTCGATCGATGAGGCCTACCATGCGAAATACCATGGCAGCCCATATCTTAGTTCAATGATCAGCGACCGCGCCCAGTCCGCGACGGTCAAGATCGCACCGCGGGAGAGCAATGCCTGACCATGACTGCAAGGAGAGAAATACTAGGATGGGAGGTATTCTTCAGTCCTCGCGTTGATGATGCCCATCCGTCAGGCCGTCGGTGGCGCCGTTAACACGACGATTAAGGGACAGACAGCAGGAAAATGATCAAACACCGGGTAAGATTGCTTATGGTCCAACGTTCTAATGCAAAAGCCAATCAACAACAAGTTCCATGAAACATTCACTCTCGGTTATTTTCTGCGTGTTTTTCATTTTCCATAGTTTGGCATCTTCTAACTCTAGCGCCGAAAACGATGGCAATGGTAACCCACACCCCACTGGCAACAAAATGAGAATTAAGGTTGGAACTAAGACGTTCGCCGCAACTCTTTATGACAATGCCACAGCAACGGCATTCAAATCCCTGTTGCCGATGACCGTCAATATGGTTGACCTAAATGGAAACGAGAAATATTTTGATTTGCCGGACAATCTGCCAACCAACGCATCCAATCCCCGAACGATTCAATCCGGTGATCTGATGATTTATGGTTCTAATACTCTAGTGCTCTTCTATAAGACATTTGCGACATCCTACAGTTATACAAAGCTCGGTCGCATCAACGACACTGAAGGGTTTGCTGCTACCGTTGGTTCCGAGAACGTAACAGTTACTTACGAACTGGAGTAAACGGATTGACTCCATGGACCTAAGAATTTCCCCCAGGGCGGCTTACGTCTGGTCGCCTACTGCCGGCAAATCCGGAGTCAGGCGAATTTGCCAATATTGGCGTGGCACTAGAAGGTCTATTGCCTTGATCGATGTGCAAGACAATAACTGAATATAATCATTTTCAGATTCGGACGCCTACTCAGCGTAAACTTCTTCCCCTTTCTGCAGCCGCAGGGCTACCGCCACCGATTGGCTTGAACTCCGCCGTGTCGGACAATGAGCAGCCAAGTGCCGGCAGATTGCCGCGTAGAGCAGTTCGCGCTCGGCGCTGGCCGGCGGCCATTCTTCCGCCTGGGTAAATCCCGCCTCAAGAACCTGCAGACTATGGAAGTCCAGATCCTCGCGAACGGTGGCGAAAGTGAGTGCATCCATCAGCATTGCCTCTGGATGGCCGAGACGCAAATAACGGAGCGCCAGGCGTGGCACTTCAGACCATTCCTTTCGCTGGTCGAGAGCAGAGAGGATTGCCCCTCGGAGCTCGTCAGTCGCTGTCGGCAGGTTCTCTAACGCCTGCTCGCTCGGCAGTCGAGCGCCAGGAATATTGAGAAAACGGTCCACGTAGATCGACATGGCGGCATGGAATAATCCGCGGACCAGTTCAGGTTCGGTTTCACCTCGTGCCAGCACCCGATGAAGCGCATTGCAGAACGAGAACGTATGCATCGGCGCGAACCAATCTTCGATATCGTTCGACTCCGGGAAATGCGCCAAGCGCCACGCGGCCGCGAGCGCGAGGTGTCGTGCCACGTCGACCGCCGGAACACCTTCAGTCAAGGCTTCGACAATCTCGCTAACGATAGCCTGAGGGTGTTCGCCAAGCATTTGAGTATAGAAGTCCGGCTTACACACGGTCCCTTCTCGCATCTTTGGCTGATTCTTGCAGAGGGTCTCCTCGGCTGCTTGAATCAGATCAACGAGATCGACTGGCGCCCGCCATGTTCCCTGTTCTTCCTCCGACCGCGACTGTGTTAGGTGTTCCACAATGAGCGGTAGAAGTTCGGTGGCGTATTCCCAGCCGATAAATTCCAATAACTCAAATGCCTTGTTGGACAAATCCAGGGCGTGCCCGCCGTCAGCATAGATCCGCTCTTGGATTGGCCCGAAGACCATGCGATTGAGTGCGCCTTTGGAGAGACCGCAGCCTACAGCCGTTAGCAACGTCCGCTCCGCAGCCTCATCGTGGCGGACCTTTGCCCAGTGGAACATCCATTCGCTCAGACGCTTCTCGTCGTAGCCTTCTCCATTGAGGCGTCCTGGAGAGTGTCGCATCGGCTGTCCAGCACAGTTTCCTGCAACCCTACGTGCCGCTGCAGCTAGCGCGTAGACCAGCGAAGTCTCGCCGAGGGAAGGAGCCAATCGAGCCACCACGCTCAACATGGTCATGCCATCTCCCCACACACGATGATGTCGCGCACCGAATTTGGCGATCTCCCGTACTATACTTTTCGGCCCCTCGCGCTCCGCAAGCAACGCGACAATGTTTTTCGCCTGGATCAGCCCGATGTTCTCCTCCAGCCCGCGACGCAAACGTGCAGAATGGAACACCGCATCAGCACGCTGGACTGGCACCTTGGAGACCCAGACATCATCTCCTTGGATGCACACTTCGAATATCGGTGTATCGTCCGCCCACAGGTCGAAAGTGCACCCGCTGCGCAAGTCGAAGCGGGCGTGATGCCAGTGACAGGTAAGTAAGCCGTGGTCCAGGCTGCCTTTGCTTAGTGGGAATCCCATATGGGGGCAACGATTGTCGAGCGCGAATATTTGACCTTCGTACCAGCAAAGCAGCACCGGACGATCGGCGCCGTGAACTGTTATCATCTGCTTCTCTTCCAAGTTGGCGAGCGATGCGGCGCGAAAGAACCCTGCAAGATTCGTCTCAGCGGGAAGGGAAGCCACAGTAAAAAGATAACCGCTTTATCGTCCGGCGCGAGGCCCAGGCGCGCTCCCGGTATAGTGCCTTGAAGCCGCTCTCCTACCTGTTCAGAGGGCCTGCGCCTGCCAACCGGACTCGGACGCTCGGCGCTCTAGCGCGAAATCCAAGTGCGAGATCATGTCTGAGCCAAGCGCGCGTTGTGTAGCTCGGCCGTATCAAGCCCCGATGATCGGAGGTGAATACCCGAGATAGTCTCTATTGGGTGTTCTATGCGCGAGAAGAGCCTCAGGATGTTGAGATCAAGTTCGGCAGGCTGTTCTTCGAAGACTCAAGCTGTGCGATCATCGAGCCGATAAGCAAACCGAGGGCAGGGGCGATGGGCAGCCAAAGCTGTGGCGGCCCAGTCACTCGGTCCGCGGCCTATGTTCATTCGACGGCTTTAATCTTGCTTATTGATGACCGACAATCGGATGCGGCACATACGGTCCTTCAAGGTATGCTACCTCTTCCTGGGTGAGTTTGACAGACAGAGCGCCAACGGCATTTTCCAGATGCGTGGTCTTCGTCGCCCCGATGATAGGCGCTGTTACCGCCTTTTTCTGTAAGAGCCAGGCAAGCGCGATATGAA
>DATLIT010000291.1:0-10423 GCA_035539295.1 Terrimicrobiaceae bacterium
CGTAAGTCTTGCCGACCGCAGTATCTGTCCCGGTGATGAAGTACTTCATTGGGCCCGGGTCGTACTTTCAGGGACCAGGGAAAGCTGAATCCAATTCAAATTTCTCATTTGGGCTGACGGGTTGCTTCCAAGAAAACACGCTCGAGGGTTACCCGTGGCTTGCGGGCCTCCAACAACTTCGCGCCCGAGGCATTTGCCAGGGCGGCGATCTTTTCAGTGAGATCGGAGGGGGCGCCCTGGATCAGGTATTCCATCTGGTCTCCAATAGTGACCAGTTCATTCAGACTCCCTTCGCTAACCATCGATCCGCGGGACATGATTCCGACGCGATCGCAGACTTCCTGCGCTTGCTCGAGCAGATGGGAAGTCAGCAATATGGTCTTGCCACGCTTCTTCAGCTCGAGAATAAGATCGCGAATCTGATGTGAACCAGCGGGATCGACGCCGGCGGTGGGCTCATCAAGGACAACCAGTTGGGGATCCTGAACTAGCGCCTGAGCCAGACCGATTCGCTGGAGCATTCCTTTCGAGTACTCGGCGACGCGTCGATGCCGCGCTTCTTCAAGTCCGACCAGCGAGAGGAGCTCCGTAATCCGTGCCTGGAGCTTTCTGCCGCGGAGTCCGCAAATTCTGCCGTAGAACCGCAACGTCTCATCCGCGGTGAGAAACCTGTAGAAATAGGGATTTTCGGGGAGGAAGCCGACACTGCGGTGGCTGCGATAATCACGACTGTCGACGCCGAAGATCATCGTTTTCCCGTGTGTCGGCGTGGCGAGCCCCAGGAGGACCTTTAGAGTAGTGCTCTTGCCGGATCCGTTGGGGCCCAGGAGCCCATAAATTTCGCCTACCGCGATCTCGAGGCTGAGATCGCTCACCGCCACAATCCGTTGTCGCCGGAGCGGCAAAGGATAATGTTTGCTCAGTCGCGAGATGGAAACGGCCGGAACGTTCACTAGACGATGCGAAAACCTTTGAAGGGAGTTGTCAGATCGATTTCCGTCGCGTGCTCCCTCGTAATGTGTCCTCCTAAGGTGCTTTCGCGAATGGCGCGGAGAAATGCGGCGACCTCTCCATCTTCGCCGCTCACCTGCAATTCCACGCGCCCATCAGCCAGATTGCGGACCCACCCGGAGACTTCGTAGCCGTGGGCGATCCTTTTGGTAGTCCAGCGAAACCCCACTCCTTGCACATAGCCCTCGTAAAGAACGCGGGTCGCTTTCATTCTCGTATTTGGCCGTTGCCCCGAATCACGTATTTGTAACTGGTCAATTCCTCCAAGCCCATCGGCCCGCGCGCATGAAGCTTATCCGTGCTGATGCCGATCTCCGCGCCAAATCCGAACTCGCCGCCATCCGTGAATCGAGTGGAGGCGTTCCAATAGACGGTGGCCGAATCCACGTCCTTGAGGAACTTTTCGGCGGCCTCCGTGTCGCTGGTGATGATTGCATCGCTGTGGTGAGAACCGTAGCGTGCCATGTGGTCGATAGCTTGGTTGAGATCGTCGACTACGCGCAGCGACATGATGGTGTCGAGATATTCAGTAGACCAGTCCTTTTCCTCCGCTCGAGCCAAGGGCTCGTAATTCAATCTTTGGAGCTGTGCATATGCGGTCTCGTCAGCTCGAATCTCAACACCTTGTTCCTGAAAGGCGGGTGCCGCCTCCCCCAGGAATTCCTCGGAAATGCGTCGATGGACGAGGAGTGTCTCCATCGCATTGCAGGTTCCCGGCCGCTGGCATTTGGCATTAATGGCGATTTGCTTGGCCATTTTGAGATCTGCTTCTTTGTCCACATAGACGTGGCAGATACCCTGATAGTGTTTAATCACTGGCATTCGAGCGTGACGAACAACGGCTTCGATGAGCGAGTGACCGCCGCGCGGGATAATCAGGTCGATGTATTGATCCATGGCCGCGACGATGGCTACGGCCTCTCGCGCCTTTGTGGGAATGAGCTGGACAGCATTTACCGGCAGACCCTTCGATGTGCCTCCCGCCTGAAGCGCCTTCGCGATCGCCAGATTTGAGTTCAGCGCTTCGGAACCTCCGCGCAGCACGACGGCATTTCCCGTCTTGATGCAGAGCACGGCTGCGTCGCTGGTCACATTGGGTCGCGATTCGTAAATGATGCCGATCACTCCGATGGGAGTTCTCACCTTTGCAATTCGAAGCCCATTTGGCCGTTTCCATTCGCTAATCGTTTGCCCGACGGGATCCGCAAGCTGAGCAACCTGCCGAATGTCATCAGCCATAGCGGCGATCCGCGTCTCGGTGAGGCGAAGTCGGTCGATGGCAGCCTTGTTGAGGCCATGTTCTGACGCGCCGGCGAGATCCTGCGCATTGGCTTCAAGAAGTTGCGGAGTCCGCGCAAGCAGCTCGTCTGCCATTGCGCGAAGGATTCCGTTCCGGCCCTCTGCGGAGAGCGTCGCCAAGGCGCGCGCGGCCACACGCGCCTTTACACCAATCTCCTGGATCTGTTGCTCGAGAGTCATCGTCAGAGTGGAGGAGAATATTCCAAACCGTGCGCTTGCGCTACGGCTTTGCACGTTAGACGCCGCTCGTGGACATTCACGCCGCTGATCAAAGCCGGTTTGCGCCGAAGCGCTTCGGCGAGGCCAAAATCCGCGAGCGCCTCGATGTAGGGGTAGGTGACGTTGGCAAGTGCCTGGGTAGCTGTTCGCGCGTAGGCGCCCGGCATGTTGGCCACGCAATAGTGAATGATTCCTTCTTCCACGAAGGTCGGATGCTCGTGGGTGGTCGGACGCGAGCTCTCGGCGCAGCCGCCTTGATCGATGGCAATATCAACCAGAACGCTTCCGGATTTCATGCTCCGAAGCATCTCCCGCGAGATGAGCTTGGGCGCCCTCGCGCCAGGGACAAGAACCGCGCCGATAAGCAAGTCCACACTGGGGAGAAGCTCAATCAGACTCGCTTCGCTCGAATAGAGCGTATGGGCGGTGTGCATCGTGATGTCGAGAAAGCGCATGCGTTCGAGATCGACCTCGAGGATCGTCACATCCGCTCCGAGGCCGGTGGCCATGCGTGCGGCATTGATTCCGCTGGTGCCGCCGCCCAAGACGACCACACGTCCGGGGAGAACTCCGGGAACACCGCCAAGGAGGACGCCCTTGCCTCCATTGTGCTTGGCGAGGAAGTAGCCGCCAACGAGCACGGACATTCGCCCGGCGATTTCGCTCATCGGTTCCAGCAGCGGCAAACGGTGATCAGTTTCTACCGTTTCGTAAGCAATGCACGTAGCCCCGGTGGCGAGCAGACGCTCAGTGAGGGGCCGGTTGGCAGCGAGATGGAGATAGGTGAAGAGAACTTGACCTTCGCGGAGCAGATCGCACTCCTCTGCCAGTGGCTCTTTGACCTTCACAATCAAATCAGCGGTAGCAAAGACTTCCGCATGTGTTGACGCTATTTTGGCTCCGGCAACCTCGTAGTCGCCGTCATGAAAACCGAGTGCCGCTGCGGCATTACTCTCGACGAGCACCTTGTGGCCGCGCTTAACGAGCTGGTGAACAGCGGCGGGCAATAAGGCGACGCGAAATTCCTGTTCTTTGATTTCCCTCGGTATGCCCACGATCATCGCGCCACTATCTTCAGCACGCTCCTTCGCGACAAGTTCTTTGCCTTGACAGGGAAATGGAGTAATGAGTCCCAGAACGAATGATCTCGCCTCGAGTTTTGGTCTGCATCGCGTTGGGCTGCGCTGCGAGCTCATTCGCCGAGGAGCCGGTTGATCAAGAACGAGAGGCCGCCTCTGAGGATTTCATGCGCGACGAAGCGGGTGTCAATGAGGTCACCGCCCCTTCTATAAAGCAGATACTTACGGATTTCAGTAGCTTCAGCCCCGTTCCGCTCGACATCATTGCCGAAAACCCACGGGACGCGGTTTACGACAACCGGCTGCAAACTTCGTTGCATATCGGCGCCTTGGTCGCCGATGGGTTCATGCTGACCATTGCTGAGCGCTCCAAGGACATTCAAGACATCGGACGCGCTCTCATCCGGCAGTCGCGGGCGCTCGGAGTGGGCGACAGGCTGACCAAACGCAGCAAGAGCCTCTTCGAGTACAGCGACAAGGGAGACTGGCAGGGAATGCGCGAAGAACTTGTCCGCACCCAAACTGACGTTGAAAAGTCCATGCTCGACCTCCACGATGAGCAGATGTCTCACATGATCAGCCTCGGCGGTTGGCTTCGGGGGTTTCAGCTCGCTGCCAACAGCTGTGCACAAAATTACAGCCCGGATCGAGCCCTCGTGTTGGGCCGAGTCGAAATCATGGACTACTATATCGACCGGCTTGATACCCTGCACCCGAGGCTCAAGAAGACCGAGTTTGTCTCCACCATCACTTCCCGCATCAAGAGTCTGCGCGATCTTGTGGCGGAGGCACAAGGCCGTCCTGCCACCGAGGCGCAAGTGAAAAAGATGCAGGACCTGGCGAACGGAATTGAATCGGTCGCGCTTGGTCCGGTTGACAGCGACGGGAAGATTCTTTCTTCCTCGACGCGGTGAGTATTCCTTCCCCACGTCGGTTTCTCGCCGCGGTGGACGATGCCAACGTGCGAACGTTTCGCGGGGTTGCGGATCATTTTTTGGATGAAATGCACGAGCGATTTCCAGAGTCGGCAAGCCGCCTGGGACTTGATGAGTTCAATGCACGCCTGGTTCGCAACGACGAAGGATCTTATCGCGCGCAGATTCGGCTGCTCGAGCGGACGCTTAGCACGATTGAGAAGATCCCAGAGGCCTCCTTCAGCGGCGATGACTGGCTCGACCGACGCGCTCTTCTCGCCACGATTCGCACGGAGTTGCTCAATGCCAGAGACCTTCAGCGCTGGCGTAACAACCCCCAGATTCACTGCGACGCCGCCGTCGAAGCCATTTTCGATCTTGTCATTCGCCACGCTGAGAATCTGGCGCCGGTTTTGCCAGCCATCGAGTCACGGCTCGCTAAGCTCTCAGACTACCTGGCGGCCGGCGCTGCATGCGTGAAAAATCCAGTCCCTCTCTGGAGCAAGCTTGCGCGCCGCTCTTGCGAGGGCGCGACGCAATTTCTTAACGAAATCGAGGCAGAGCTCCTCCGGCACTCGCGCGCTCCCGCTCGGACCAAACGTCTCTTGAATGCGGCCGGTGCAGCGTTTGCCGCTTATGCAGGGGCGATCTCCAAGAAACCATCCGGAGACGTCCGCGGTTACAGCATTGGTGGCCCAAACTTTGAGCTCTTAATGCGGGAGCGACTCGGCTTTGACTCGACCCTGCCGGAGGCGTTGTCCAATGGCCGGCGGCTGATTGAGCAGATGCGGTATCTTCTGCAGCGTGAGGCCGCACGTCACGGCTCAAGGGATGCCGGCAGCATGCTCGAGGAAGCCGCGGCCCGCTGGACCCCGCGACGTTCGCTCCTCGAGGAGTATCGAAGGACTACCTCTGCGATCAAGAGTCGGCTCGCCGAACTCGGAATCGCCACGCTCCCGGGGGGTGAATCCTTGAAAGTTCTGCCTGCACCGCCCTTCCTCCGACACCATTTTCCCACCGCTGCCTACAATGCGCCGCCCCCTTTCTCCGAGAAGCAGGAGGGAATCTTCTGGGTCAACGATCTGAGCCTCGGCATTGCCGCTCCAAAAAAGAAGCTTGCCGAAATTCGCCAGCACTTTGGTCTCGAGCTCACCAGCGCTCACGAAGCCTATCCGGGCCACCATCTTCAATTCGCCGTTCAAAACCGGCACCCCAGCAAGTTTCGGCGGCTTTCCGGACACTCCATTTTCTACGAAGGCTGGACAATGTGGTGCGAACATCTGGTTGTCGAACGCGGGCTAGTCCAGGGCCGTTATGCGCGTCTACAACAAATTCATGATGCCCTTTGGCGGGCTCATCGCATTGTCATCGATTGCGGTCTGCACGACGGCTCACTTAGCTATGAAGGCGCCTGCAAAATGTTGGTGAAAGGTGTGGGGTTCACCAAGGCACGCGCGGCCGGCGACGTAAATTGGTATACGAGTTCTCCAACTGTGCCGATGAGTTACCTCCTCGGAAGGATCGAAGTGCAAAAGCTTCATCATCGCTTTGTCGAGCGTGAGGGCTGGACGCTCCAGCAGTTCAACGATTGGATTCTCAGCCATGGCGCAATCCCCTGGAGTTGGATAATTCGGGCGCATGATCAGCGTGCTTAGCTAAGTGCGCACGATCGATCCATTGTAGTCTTCGAATCGGCCCCCCGCAAGGCGAGAGCGCGCTACAGCATCGCTCCGCCACCTCTATGGCTTCGAAACCAAGCGTATAGTTCCGGATTGCTATATGTTTCCGTCCACGAATCGTGCTCTGCATGCGGATACACCGTGAATTTGACGTTGCCTCCGCATTCGCGGAGAGCGTCGACCAGCCTCTCTGATTCACTGAGGGGCACGCGATCGTCAAGCGCCCCGTGAAAAGCCCAGACAGGAGTGTGCTTCAATCGTTCCACTCTCTTGGGAAAGCCATGGAAAACTATTCCTCCGCCGCAAATGGGGGCGACGGCAGCAAAACGTTCCGGCCAAAGCGCGCCCAAATACCAGGAACCGTATCCCCCCATGCTCAAGCCGGTCAGATAGAGCCGCTGATGATCGATGGGAAAAGTCGCTGCGCAGTGAAGGAGGAGTTGATCAAGGCCATCGGTCAGCTCCGGCCACCATGTGTTCCAAGGGCACTGCGGCGCAATGACGATGAAGGGAAAATCGGAATGCTGGGCCACGTACGGTGGCAGTCCGTGTCGCAGGACGGCGGATGGATCCTCTCCGGACTCCCCAAGCCCATGCAGGAACAGGATGGTTGGGGATTTCTCGTCCCGGCTGCCTTGCAGCCGCTCGGGCACATAGAGTAAGTAATTCAAACTAAACGCTTTCGAACTCTGGAACTCCGTGCGTAGAGTCTTGAGACGGTGATTTCGCTTCTTAGAAGTGTCATCGGTCGTTGGCGGCGATGGGGCTTGTTCCTCAGGCATGCAGGCATTGTGTGCAAAGCGCCCGCAACCGAACAAGCCGGATTTCCCCAGCGAAGCTGCCTGGAAGAACGGTAATCTTGTGATCTCCCGACCAAGGGCTCAGAGGGCCCGACGCACACAGCCATTCGGAAGCAAGAAATCGGAGCATCAGCGCGTTTGGACGAGAAACTTGAAGGCTTCCCCCGCGCCGCCAGGCGCACCGAGCAGTTCGGACCGACGATCCTTGGCGCTGAACCCGCCGGCGGCAGAGATGAACTCGGTAAGCGTGCCAAATGCCCTTGTGAGGAGCGCAGGTTCTTGCTGGAGGTCTGAAAAGTTTACGTCCGCAGTGAGGTCGCGTAACCCAAACCCGCCATATACTTCGCGGCCTTCGAGTCGCTGATGGTGGGCGTAAGCACGCAATGTTCCCCTTGGACGGCGGCGGTAAAGGGTCGGGCATGTGTCGCCGTAGTCAATGGTGAGCATGCCGCCCGCTTTCCACACTGGCAGCCACTCGCGCACCCATAGGCGAAAACTTTCGTGAACTTCGACCCGTTGTCCCACTGGCCAAGACTCAGAGAACACGGTCGATGGCGGCAGGGCGGCGGCTATCCACTCTTCCACGACCACTTTTCCCTCAATGCGCAAGGCCAACTCACGCCAGCCGTCGGCCTGCTTCTTAAAAACTCGACAAGGAAAAGCGTCGACAAGCTCGTTGGAGATAATGACCGCCGCACCACCGCAGGCCTCCAAAGCTTCCAAAATGCTGGCGTGCCAAGCGGCTTTCGATCCGAGCCGCTCTCCCTGGACCTCCTGAAGGCGCGAAGAGATTTCAACTATGTGATACCGCGGTTTCTTCCACCAGCCGATCGCTCTGATAACTGAGGCAGCCAGTTCGCCGTTGCCTGCTCCGATTTCGATGACGTTGGCGCGATCCGAAGATTTATTCTGCAGGATCCATCGGCCCACGGCGAGGCTCAGGCTTTCACTGATTGCCGGCCAAGTGGTGAAATCACCCCGCCTCCCGAAACCGCGAATGTGCGCAGTGTAGTATCCGAATTTCTCGTGATAAAGAGCTTCGCGCATCCAACGATCGAACCGAATGCAGCCGCGTTGGTCTTCTTGAAGCTCGAGAAGAAACTGCAGCTTTTCAGCGGTGCCGCTCACCAAAGCTGAGTGAACATCAGCGTAACCCAGTGCGTCGCGTCCACGGCATCCTGTAATAGCTCCGACGCGAACTCGTGCCAAGTAAGCTGCGGTGACGCGATGATCAAGAGCGCTGTGAGCACTACCAGGTTCATCAAATAGATTATCATCACTGAAAAGAATGTGCCGCCATAGTGCAAATCAGGCTGGCCCTTCGGGATCATCCAACAGGTAAACGACATGTGCATCGCCCAGGTAGCGCCAATAACCGCATACAAGAGCCACCGGTAGGGCGCCACATCGAGAAACAATCCGCAAACGCCGTAAAGAACTACCGCGAGAACGCTGTAGATGGGAAAGAAATAGGGCGCGAGCGCGATCCACGTATTCGTCCGGTCGGAGAGCACATGTCCTCCCTTACTGCCGACGTGAAAATGATGCACTTTCCCACCGAGAAGTGTCACCCAGAGTGCATGCGTGAGCTCGTGCCCGAACACATAAAGCCACTGCGGACGCGGGAGGCCGAAGAAAGCCACCATCCAGAGGAGCACTCCGAGGGAAAAGAACCAAAATTCTTCGGTAATCCAAAACCGGTCCCGCACAGTCGTGCGCGCAAAGGCGGTAAAAAAAGTCTGGGTGAGGACAAGCGCTGGTGGAATCAGGAACACGCCAATTATCAGCTTGACCCAACGCTTGGGAACGCGCCGGGAAATGACCCCCGTCATCGAGACATGCAGTCGTTTTCCGGGTGCCTTCCCGGTTGAGCTTACTTGGCGAGCACGCTGGCGAGTCCCGCTTTTCACTCGCGTGACTACACTCCTAGGCCCGCCCAAGATATGCGCCACTGCGCGTGTCGATCTTAACCGACTCCCCCTCCTTGATAAAAAGGGGGACCTGCACGACCTTGCCGGTTTCAAGCGTGGCAGGCTTCTGCACGTTGTTGGCACTATCGCCGCGGATGCCTTCCGCCGACTCCTTCACCCTCAGGGTCACCGCTGAAGGGAGCTCGACCTGAGCGGGACGCCCCTCGATGCTGAGAACCTCCACCTTTAGGTTTTCCACAAGGTAATCTTTGGCATCGGCAACCAGATCTCCCTGAAGGGTGATGGTGTCGTAGGTATCCGGGTCAATGAAATGATAGCCTTGCGGATCGCTGTAGCTGAATTCCAGTTGCTGGCGACTGACACCCACAAGGTCCACCTTCTCGGTCGAAGAGAATCGGACGTCGGCCGACTTTCCCGTGTTGATGTAACGAATGATGGCTTGGACAAAGGCGCGCAAATTGCCGGGAGTGCGGTGCTGGACTTCAAGGACGATGGCCGGATTTCCGTTATAACGGATGGCCATGCCTTTGCGGAGATCGTTTGCGAGAGCCATTGGAGAGATGGTGGTGGACAAGTGTTAGCGGTGCCGTGGTTTTATAGCTAGAGGATTTTCAAGCGTGAGAGGTCCTGCGAGTCGACGATGCCAATCGGACGTTCCCCGGAGTCAACGACGACAATCTCGTCGATGCGATGCATCTGTAAAACGTGAAGAACCTCCGCGGCAAGTTTGTCGTCGGAAATGGTGACCGGCTTGCGCGTCATGAAGTCGCCCACAGCACATCTGCCGATGTCCGGCGTCTGTGGAAAATGGCGCGCAAAGTCGCCATGGGTAAAAATTCCTTCGAGGGTGCCCGCCGCGTCCACCACCACGGCGGCGCCAGCGCGCAAGGCGGTCATTCGCTTGATCACGTCAACGATCGGAGTCTCTGGCGAGACTTTCGCCAACTGATCCTCTCCACGCATGATCTGGTCGACCTTCAACAGGAGGGCGCGTCCGAGTCGACCGGCGGGATGGTAGCGCGCGAAATCCTCCTTGTTGAATCCGCGTGCCTCCAGCAGCACCATGGCGAGCGCGTCTCCGATGACGAGCATCGCAGTCGTGCTCGAAGTGGGAGCGAGGTTCAAGGGACACGCCTCTTGGCTGACCCGAACATCAAGAACAACATCGCAAGCACTGGCGAGAGTGGAATTCACCGCGCCGGTAATGGCAATTTTTCTAATATCAAACCGCGCCAGCGCAGGCAGAATGTTAATGAGCTCGTCAGTTTCTCCGCTATAGCTCAAAGCGAGGACAATGTCCCCATCGCTGACGACACCGAGGTCACCGTGAAGAGCGTTGAGCGAATTGAGGACGACCGCTGGTGAGCCGGTGCTCGTGAGCGTCGCGGCGATCTTCTCACCGACATGTCCGCTCTTGCCCACCCCGAGAACGACAACCTTCCCGTGGTTTTCGACCGCTGCCTTGATCAAATCCACGGCCTTCGCAAATCC
>DATLIT010000292.1:0-4013 GCA_035539295.1 Terrimicrobiaceae bacterium
TGACGAAGTTTGCGTTCGTTCAACCCGACATTCAGTGGGTCATCAACCCAGGGGGAACCAATCGCATTCCCAACGCTCTCGTTCTCGGAGCGCAGATGGGTGTCGTTTTTTAGACGATCCCGATCAGTGGGTGTATTGTCCGAGCACCACAGTGGTTAGAAAATAACTCTCCATTTTTGTCTGTCCTTTGACGACATTCGGAAACCGGCCCTTCAGTTGACGAACGCCCAACACATGCGGTGAACCCGGAGGCAACCGGCCGGAGCCGGTATAGACCTTCTATTGAAACGATCGCAGTCCCGCTTTCACGCCTTCCATGAGGGAAATGGCGACGGAGATCGTGCCTGCTCCCAGGTTTACTTCCACATCGGCGCTGGAGTTCTTCAGACGCGTCGAGG
Organism: Terrimicrobiaceae bacterium; assembly: GCA_035539295.1. Lineage (GTDB taxonomy): Bacteria > Verrucomicrobiota > Verrucomicrobiia > Chthoniobacterales > Terrimicrobiaceae > DASTFP01. Next base: position 399 of record DATLIT010000292.1, read on the forward strand.
TTGAGGACTGCGATCCGGGCAAGGCGAAAAGACGCTGTGCGAAAAGCACGGAGCCTCCCTAGAGATAGGGATGCGCCGTGCGGGTGCGATCCGCATTCGTCATTTCGAAGAGATTCGCGTTCACCAGAGCCTGCTCCAGTTCAGCGAGCGCTTTCTCCTCCGGAAACTGAACAACCGCCACATCGAGACGTCCTGCAAGCAGGGCGGCCGTACCGAAGCAAGCGGTGAGGAGGTTGACGAGTATCGTGCGCATGCGTGAAACTGGTTGCGACGAAGATGGAAAAGCAATCCGAATCGACTGCGATGCGCTTCAATTGGATGGCGCCGGATGGCGTTGTCTTCCCTTGCGAGCGGTGGCTACCGGACGAGAAGCCCCGCGGCACCTTGGTTTGCGTGCACGGATTGAGCGGAGCGGCCTCGGATTTTTTTACCCTTGGAGACTTCGTCCGCCGCGCGGGACTGGCCTGTTTCGCGCTCAATTTACGCGGTCAGGGCAGCGATCCTCATCGACCGCGTCGCGGTGCGAATCTCGACCTGGGCGATCTTTCGCGTGACATCTCAAGTTTTGCCAACGCGATGCACTCCGTCAGTGATGACAGGCCGTTGTGGGTGTGTGGGGAAAGCATGGGGGCATTGATTGTGGCGTGGATGCTCGCCGGCAATCGCTTTGAGCAGCCGATCGCCGGCGCGATTTTCTCGGTGCCCGTTGTGGATCTGATCAAGCCGACTCCCTGGATCGTTCGTCAGCTTGTTCGAACGATTGCGAGCCTCGCGCCAGGCGTGCGCTTCTTTCCTTCCTGGTTCATATCAGGGAAACTGGAACCTTTGAGGGTGACGCGGGATGAAGAATATGAACTCCGAGTCCGCAGTGCGCCGCATTATATCACTGCCTTTACCTTTCGATTTCTCCACCAACTAGGACTTTTGATTGAAAGCAGCGCCAAGATCGCAGCCGAGATGAAAACACCGTGCCTGGTGCTCGCCGCTGGCCACGATGTGTTCCTCCGCCCGGAGCAGGTCCAAGCGTGGTTCGATCGACTTGCGGCGACTGACAAGACCTTTCGCGTCTATCCGGAGGCGTATCATCTGCTTTGGAACGATTGGGACAAGGAGCTCGTGCTCGCCGATATCGTGGCTTGGCTAAACCAACATGCCGCTATGCCGGTCAATACTTGAGAACTCGTGCGAGAAATGTACGTGCGACTTCGGTCCGAGGGCTGTTGAAGAATTCGTGCGCTTCCGTGCACTCTTGAACAAAGCCGTCCGCGACAAAGGCTACCAGGTCAGCAGTTTCTCGAGCGAAACCCATTTCATGGGTTACCAGGATGACCGGTTGACCGGTCTCCCGAAGGTCTGCGATTACATCGAGCACCTCGGCGGTCATCTCCGGATCCAAGGCCGACGTGGGCTCATCAAGCAGGAGGAACTCTGGCTCGATCGCGAGTGCTCGGGCAATGGCGACTCGCTGGCGCTGACCACCGCTGAGTTGCGCTGGTTTCTTGCCGGTGTGTCCACCGAGGCGCAAGCGCTCGAAAACAGCAAGCGCTCGCTTCTGCGCATCCGGAAATCGATGAACCTTTTCCAAAGGAAGCAGGACATTCTGCAGGGCCGTGAGGTGTGGGAAGAGATTATACGCCTGGAAGACAACGCCGACCTTGCGCCGGTGCGCCCTTAGTGCTTTCTCCTCATGGGGAAGCGGACTGCCGTTGATTCGGATCGTGCCGGCGTCGGCATGTTCAAGCCCGGCTAGTATGCGCAGCAGAGTCGACTTTCCACCCCCCGAAGGCCCGATGAATGCGATCGTGTGCTCAAAGGCGGCGCAAAAACGGACTCTCTTCAAGACTTGGTGGCTCCCGAAGCTCTTTTCAAGCTCCTCGCATTCAATGGTCACGGCGTAGAAGAACGTGGAATTTCCTGGATTGGCAGAGAAAAGTCCGGCTCGGGCAGCGGTGGCTCAGCTGTGCGGTACATGCTTGGAGGGACCCTGCGAGCACGGCTGGATTTCCTCTTGTAGGCGCTCTCAGCAGCAGCCAATTCGGCCGCGGCCCGCTCCGCTGCTGCTTGTTCAATCGCGCGTTGTTGAGCGAGCCGGACAAGATTGGCATCCTGCCTTTTCTGAAGCGTTGAGACGAGAGCATCCTCCCTCTTGGGCCACAGCAACCCCCCAATCGACCGGGTTGCCTGTCCATTTTCCTCCGCGCCTTTCGTGCAGGCGGATGCGCAGCAGGCAGCCAACGTCAGGACAAGGCTAGGTTTCATAACGCAATGCCCTCCCCAAAGTATGCGTCCAGACCGATATCGGAAGGGTGAGGACCAGGTAGCCGACCGCCAGGGGAAGATAGCTTTCTAAAGTGCTATAGGTGGCCGAATTAACCTGCTGCGCCGTGTAGGTGAACTCCGCCAACCCAATGATGGAGAGAAGCGAAGAGTCCTTGATGATGGAAGCGAACTGGCCTGCCAGGGGGGGAAGCACTTGCCGCAGCGCCTGCGGAAAGATGACGTAGCGGTACATCTGACCACCGGTCAGGCCGATGGCGCGCGCGCTTTCCAGCTGGGAAGCACCCACACTCTCGATCCCCGCACGAATGATCTCGGCAATGTACGCGCCCGCGAATAGCGAAAGCACTACCACACCAACCAGTAGCCGGTCCTGAACTCCCAAGGCATTAGCCACCACATAAAAGAGCACCAAGATCAGCACCAGAAGTGGCATTCCGCGGACACATTCAATGTAAATTATTGATATGTAGCGAACTATCAATACGCTGGAGCGTCGCGCTAGCGCCGCCATCAAACCGATAAGTGTGCTCAGGACAAGTGAAACAACAGAAAGCAGTACCGTCAGTAGCCAGCCTTGCCAAAACGCATATCGGTATTTCCAGACTGCTTCCCAGTTCATAACGGTAGAAGCGAGTAACGCCCAACAACAGAGAGAAAGGGCGAAAAGCAGGACCGTCGCGGTGGCGACTCGTGCCCGCCACGGGGCGGGTGAGCGCGGCTTATCGAGGAAGCTGGCAAGCAAACTGCTCACGCGTCTTCCTATCAACAACGCTATTCGTCCGTCAATCCGTTTGTCGCCTTTCCGGTCATCGGGACAAATCTTACGTCCAACTTATTCTCCCTCAATATTTTGCCGTCTCTTTTCCTCAGTAATACCAACTGTTGAACGGTTCCTTCCTCGCCCAAGGGGATGATCAGCCGACCCCCTTCTTTGAGTTGATCTACCAAGGGCTCAGGGACATGATCTGGTGCACAGGTAACAATGATCGCATCAAACGGAGCTTTTTCGGGCCACCCAAGGTATCCGTCGCCCGCTTTCACGTGCACATTCTCGAAACGCAGCCGCGCCAGCAGTTGCTCCGAGGATTGCGCCAGTTCCGGCACAATCTCGATCGTGTAAACCTCTTTGCATAGCTTGCCTAGAATAGCCGCCTGATAGCCGGAGCCCGTTCCGATCTCTAAAACACGGGCATCCTTTGTAAGCTCCAAGGCCTGCGTCATGAAGGCAACAATGAAAGGTTGCGAAATCGTCTGCCCATGACCAATCGGCAGCGGACCGTTCATGTAGGCAAACGGGCGCACAGCGGCGGGGACAAATTCGTGACGCGGCACCTC
>DATLIT010000293.1:0-4575 GCA_035539295.1 Terrimicrobiaceae bacterium
CCGCTTCGCCGGATCCACGCGTACGCCCTTCATCGAAGACAAATCGATAACGAGGCCGTCCTCACATGTTCCAAGCCCAGCGACGTTATGGCCTCCCCCTCGCACAGCGAGAGTCCAATGGTGATCTCGTGCAAGGTTTACCGCGCAGATAACGTCGGCAACATCGGCGCATCGCGCAATGAGCCCTGGGTGCTTATCAATCATCGCGTTGTAGGGTTTTCGAGCCTCCTCATAGCCCTCATCTCTTGGGCCGTAGAGATTCCCTCGAAAAGCATTACGGAACTGCTCGCCCGCGTCTTCCTTGAGATTTAGCATGGCGTTACCCCGGAGGTTCGATTCTGGTTTCATGGACCGCCATCTCAAGCGAGACTTGATGATCTGACGCGGGAGCATCCCTGAAGCTCACCACGCCATGACCGGCAGTCTAAACATGCCAGTCCCTGCAGGTCAGTCCTAGGTATGTTACGGTTTCACCTACGAACGGCGCTATGTCTCCGGCAAGCCTGATTGCACGAGATCAAGGGTGTGGCGCTCGAGGATTGCAGGGTCTCGGAAGGAATATCCCAGCCGCCACGTTTGCAGAGTGATCGCAGGATTGATTTTCATCATCTTCCTCACTTCTGCGCGGGCCTCGGCCAAGCGGCCAAGGCGCATGTAGGCGATTGCCAAGAGCAGGTGGGCGTCGTTGAATTCGGTTTGCGTCAGAGCATCCACTGCCTCTTCAAATCTCCCCAGTACCAAATACGCCCAGCCCTTACCGTAGTCGTAGGACCAACTCAGTACCGGATTCCGCAAAGCCGGATCAGCCCACTGAGCAGCCTGGTCAGCCCACTGAAGCGCCTGATCAGTTCGACCAACCTGCACAAGTACAATCATCAAATCAGAGAGCATGAACATGTCATAGGGCGACAGAGCGACAGTCTTGTCCACCACGGCGAACGCACGATCAAACTCGCCCTCCTGAACCAGCACGTGACTCATAAGCCAGTTGGCAAGCCTCGCCACCTGCGGAGAAAGATGCTCATTGGCAAGAGCCTGTCGCGCGAGCTCGCCTGCTTTTCGAACATCGGCCGGCGGATCATCGCTGAAGAAGTTGACCACACGCCCAATATGATGCCAGCCGAGTTTCGTTTTGAGGAGCGGCGAATTCGGAAACTTCGCCAGACCTTCTCTCCAAATTTCGCCCGACCGATCGATCCCCTCCTTGGTGAATTTCATGTACTGGTCGTGCCCTCGAAGATAATAGTCATACTCTTCGAGCGTCGTCGCATCCTTACCCCAGGCTTGCCGATACTGCGCCTGCTTCAATGCGCCCGTCTCCCCAGTCATGGCACTCACGATCATTCCGGTGACCTCGTCCTGGAGTGCCCACGGATCCGGGCCCGATCTGTCAAAGCGCTCGGCCCAGACATGCTCGCCAGTCTTCGTCTCGATCAGCTGAGATACGATTCGAATCTTGTCGCCGTCCTTCCGTACGCTGCCTTCGACCACGTAGCCGACGCCCAGTTCTCGGCCGACTTGCCGGATATCGACAGCCTTGCCCTTGTAAGCGAGCGAGGAACTGCGGGCGATTACCACCAGGTCCGGGAAGCGTGAGAGCACCGTGATGATGTCGTCGGCCACCCCATCACCCAAGTAGCCAAGATTTTGGCCGGAGCTCAGATCATCGAACGGAAGGACGGCAACGGAGGGAACAGTCGAGGAGACTTCATCCCCGCGCCGAAACTCGATTTGCGGTGTGTATGAGCCCTTCGGCAGATCGATCAGAATGCGATCGGTTTGGCCATCGGCTCCGTAATATTCGCGAAGCTTCTCACGCAGTCGGGCGGCCTCGATCCGCACGACGGGATCCAAAACGGGGTCAAACGTCTCGGGGCGATCGAAAACCTCCATAGCGACGTTGTAGCCCTTCAGCCGCTCACCACGCCCAGCCAGAGTTTCGTTGACGAGGTACTCCAAGAACCGTTGCCGACGACGTGACGGCAGGAACGGGCCGCTGTGGAGGATGCGGTCCAGTTGCTGACGAATGGCCCGCTGATCGGATTCGCTCCAGCAATTGGGCGAAATCGCTGTCACGTTCCAACTCCAGATGCGGCGAGAGAGCGCCAATCCTGCCGGCATCGATACTGTTACATACTAGGACTAGAGGACAGGTCTGTCACGCTTCAGGGAACGATCGTCCGTTATCAGCAACGATCATAAAGGAGCGCAGACATGAAAACGTCACTAGCAATCGTGCTCGCAGTAGCGGCGCTGACGATCGGCACCGCAACCGTGGCGCCGATTTCGAGCCCCGCCGTCGCGGGCGGGGGCGGACCCGATAAGTGGTGCGGGGCGGCCGCGTGCCCACCGAATCTCCAACGGTTAGGAACGCATCGTGGGCGGTAAGCCGCAATAGGCACGCAAGCCGGTCTCTCAATCGGAGAGGCCGGCTCGCAGTCCTTCGATTATGGAGGACCGCTATGCGGCGACGGATGACGAATTGGGTAAACTATGACCCATGGGTTATGGGGTCTTGGAACCCATTCTCCTGCTCCTGTTCATAGCGGTGATTGCAGCTCTCCTGAGGTTACTCTAACACCGCGACCCACCCTCCCAAATGTCCGCTTTGGGTCATTAGCAGACATTGTCCAGCGTCCGCGTCATGTCTGCTTTACCCCCAATAGCGGACATTCGTCAGCGCATTGAGCATGTCTGCTTTGTGCTACAAGCGGACATCGCACACACGCCCAACACGATTCGATGCCGCGCCTTGGTCAGACGCTTGGGAGTAGTCCGACGCCGAGCTCAACTTTTGCTAGTAAACTGGGAGACTGCGCGCGCAAAGCTTGTAAAGTTGGCTTCCAAGGCCCATATTTTTGATACCGGGCCGCCCGACGTAGGCGCTGACGGCAAAGACTACCGTGCCAACTCCGTGCACGCCCCCTTTCCCGACAAATCTCAGCACGCGGACCGCCCCCTTGTGGCCTCAAGGCCCGTAGCTTCCAGGCCGCGGCCAGCCGCCTCGTAACCCCAAGAGGTACCATCATGAACGCGGTATACAATCCCGAAGTCGCCGCCGACAAGGCGCACGAGCGATACCCCAAGGGCAAGGGCCAATTCGAGGCATTGACCCTCGACACGGCTTTCCCAGAAACTGCGCGGGTTTTTGCCGAGAAGACCGTGGCTCAGACGCGCGAGGTCTATGACCGCTCCAAGGACGCTCTGGAGGCGGCAGTGGACACTATGGAGAAGTCTTTTGACGCGGCAGGCCAGGGCGCTGTTGCGCTAAACCGCAAAATCATCGACATCGCCCAGCGGAATGTAAATTCCGGCTTCGACCTGGCCAACAGCTTGGCAGGGGCCAAGAACCTCGCCGAGATGATGGAGCTGCAGGGCGCCTATTGGCGTAAGCAGTTCGGCGCGCTCGCGGCCCAAGCCGAGGAAGTCCGCGCGCTGTCGACCAAGGTGACCGCCGATACGGCCGAGCCGGTCAAGGCGCATGTCACGAGCAGCATGGAAGAGCTGCGCAAGTGGAGCTGAGTCCCGGCCCCTCGCTGTAACTCAAGCAGGAGGGCCAGCGCGTGCCGGCCCTCTTGCGTGCAAACAATCAGCGCCGTCAGGCACGCAACTCATTGAAATCAGAAGGTCCAAAGCAATGCCGAATTTCAACTACAGCGCGGGGGCGGAGCTCTTTCCTCTAATACGTCGGAAATTCACTAAAGGCCCAGTCGGCTATAGGCGATTCACCTCCGCCGCCGAAGCCATCCGTTTTGCAATCGAGGAGCTCCCACCGGATCTTCTTCGTGGTGCCTATCTTGAAGTCGATGAGGAGAGGTTCGATGCGAAAGGAATTCGCCAACTTTACGAGAGCGACACATATCCACTAGGCCGGCGCGCATGACGGTGATTAGTTCGAGTTCTAGCCCGCAGCTACACGGGACGCAGGAGTAACATCAGCGTGGTGGGCGCCTTAGTTGGACTAGAAGCCCGCTCCACCGCGACAACATTGGAAACAAAAAAAGACCACGTGGCACGCGAGGTTTGGTCGATGCCAGTGAATGTTTCATTAGCTGACTCGCTCAGCTTTGATAGGAGGGCGCAAGTGTCGTGGCAGTTCACCGTCGGACTCAGAGTGAAAGGAAAGGCCGACCGGATTGTCGTTTACGCCGAAGACGCGCTCATTGCAGCGTTAAAGGTCAAAGCTGAACGACCAACGGCCACAGTGATGTATGTGCGCCGATTGAACCGACGCGGCGACACACGTCACCCGCCGCACACCCTCACCGAAACGCCGCAATGAGAGAATCGGCCCCGAGAATGGCGGCCTCGTCCCGGGCGTAATGCATTCGGCTGGAAGGAGGCTCGATTGACCTACATCGTCAATGAGAGCTGCATTCGCTGCAAGTACATGGACTGTGTCGAGGTGTGTCCTGTGGACTGCTTCTACGAGGGCGAGAACATGCTCGTCATTCACCCCGACGAATGCATCGATTGCGGCGTTTGCGAACCTGAATGCCCGGTTGACGCAATCAAACCGGACACGGAGCCCGGCCTCGAAAAGTGGCTCGAGATCAATGCGAAATATGCTCAGGT
>DATLIT010000294.1:0-4586 GCA_035539295.1 Terrimicrobiaceae bacterium
CAAAAAAGTAGATGCTGTGGCGCCGCCAGTGAAAAAGGCCGGTGACAGCTTCATAACTTCCAATTGCATCGAGAATCAGCCCCCAGGCGACAGGAGCTCCTCCCAGACCGAGGCTCGTGATCACCGTGAAGAGTGCAAAGAAATGATTCGCTCCCATTTTCGGCATCGTCGCCATCGTGATGCGAACATTGGCCAGATTGAAATTGGCGGAAGCCACACCGGCGCCAAGATTGAGTAAGGCCACGAGAGTTGACGAATCGGGAAGGACATTCGCCGCGACCAGCCCCCACCCAGCCGTGACAATTGCGAACAGTCCGATGGCCGCCCGCATCAGCGGTTTGCTTCCTACCGAATCTACCATCCAGCCGCTAAAGGGCAGGACGGCAAGCGCGCCGAGAAACGACAAGGCCGACAGGTTAAGAACGGTGTTAACAGCGAAATGAGAATGATCGCGAAGAAACTCGATTGCAAAAACACTCAGGCTGCCAATTACCGTCGCGTAGATGAGATTGAAGATGAGCAGTTCGCGAAACGGTGCATAGGCGAGCATCGCTTGCCAGGGCACCGGCTGTGAGCTCAGCTGCATTGCTTCCGGGGTGTGAACTTCAGGGATCCGCTTGATGAAAGACAAGCTGACCGCACCTCCGAGCGCGCTGATCAAAAAGACGAGAGCGTAGTCTCCGGGAGAGACTGGAGCGGCGATGACCAATGCGGACATCAGCAGGGACACCAAGCACCCGAAATACATAAAGAACTGATCAACGGAAAGAAAGCGGCCGCGCACCTCTTCGGGAATCAACTGCACGGTCCATGGCAGCCAGGCTGCCGAGGAGATGCCGCGCAGAAGATTGAAGAAGAACAACAGGGCAAGCAGTGCCGCTAGTTTCGAGGTATCGTCGAGGAATCTTGCCAGGGGAATCCCAGCGACCAAGAACACAAACACGTTCCTCATCCCCCAGCCCATGAGGACGAACTGACGGTAACCGTAGCGATGGAGGTGTTGTGCCGCCGGAAGCTGAAAAACCGTCATCAATGGCGTGAACGCGGCGATAATGCCAAGGGTAGTTGAAGACGCGCCGAGCGACTTCGCATAGACAATGATCGGCGCCCCCATCATGATCTGAAAGGAAATCGCGTTAAATAGGCTAAACCAGTGAAGGTTAAAAGAACCTCGGGGAAGCGCAGTCTTCACGAGAGAATCGTCACCATAGCTCATCCTCGGCAATTCGCGAGGCGGTCTGGGAAAGTTTGTTCAGAACGAGAGTTTTCGAAGAAAACCGTGCCTGTAGCAGCGGTGTGCTCACCGCTGGGTGATCCGTTGATGATCGGGCGGGGGATCGCAGCAGACCCTTCGATCGACGATGAAGATCCGCCTGCAACGCTGGCACGTAGCGTCTGCGGGCGTGGCCCAATCGCTTATGGCAGCCGCCTTCCGCGGCTTCGCAGCGAGGTTCGGCAAGTGCTTAGGTATTCACGCTCTTTTCGCGGGCGTGGGGAAAGAGGATCACGTCACGGATGCTCTCGGCGCCAGTAAGCATCATGACTAAGCGATCGATGCCGATGCCGATGCCGCCGGCTGGCGGCATTCCGTACTCGAGGGCACGCAAAAAATCTTCATCCACTTTTTGCGTTTCGCCACCACTCTGGTGCTCGAGGCGGGATCGCTGCAGATCAGGATCGTTCAGCTCCGAATAGCCAGGAGAGATTTCCTGCCCGTTAATGACGAGTTCGTAAACATCGACCACCGAATCATCGGAGCTGTTTTGCTTCGCGAGAGGGACAAGCTCTTTTGGACAGTGGGTGACGAACAAAGGATCAATGGTCTTTTCCTCAACCAACTTCTCGAAGAGATGCTGAGTAATCTCAAAATCCTCGACGCAGTGACTGACGTCCAGATCAAGACGCTCGCATAGCTGTCGCCGTTCCTGCGAAGAGAGTTCATACCATTCGGGCACCACTCCGTGGATAAGGTCCGCGTACCTGGCGCGCCTCCACGGACGCGTAAGATCGATGCGTCTTTTCACGTTTCCCTCGACGTCCTTGTGTTCAATCATCAACCCTCCGCAAACCGTCTGCGCCAGATGCGAGATCAGATCCTCCACCAAAGTGGCCATCATCTCAAAATCGGCGAAAGCGCAGTAAGCCTCCAACATGGTGAACTCTGGATTGTGGCGGCGCGAAATTCCCTCATTCCGGAAGTTGCGGTTCAACTCGAAGACCTTGGTAAGGCCGGCGACGAGTAGGCGCTTGAGGTAGAGCTCCGGGGCGATGCGAAGATAGAGGTCCATGCCGAGCGCATTGTGATGCGTTTTGAAGGGCTGCGCGGCGGCGCCACCCGCGATCGGCTGCATCATTGGCGTTTCGACTTCTACGAATCCCCGTTGCTCGAGAAATCGCCGGATCTCCCGAACGATCACGACGCGCTTATGGAAGACATCGCGCGATTCCTGATTCGCGATCAGGTCCAGATAACGCTGGCGATACTTCGTTTCAGGATCTTGCACGCCGTGCCACTTTTCCGGCAACGGCCGCAGTGACTTGGAAAGGACCTCTAACCTTTTAGCGCGGATCGTGCGCTCGCCTGTTTTCGTCAAAAAATACTCTCCTTCCACTCCGATCCAGTCTCCGATATCGAGCTGCTTGAAGATCCCGAAGGCTTTGTCACCAATTTCCTTGGGATGAACGAATATCTGGATGCGGCCGGAAAAGTCAGACAGATCAAGGAAGTGACTCTTGCCCATGTCGCGGTGCGCGGTGATCCGGCCGGCGGCACGCACGGACTTGCCTTCGCCGAAGTCATTCACGAGCTTCTCCATCGCTCCGTCGACCTCGAACTTCTCGCCGTAAGGAGGGACGCCGTGAGCGCGCAAGGCGTCCAGTTTGTGTCGGCGAACAGCGAGCAGGTCAGAAGCGGGATCCATCGCTTGATGTCTAGCCAAGCTGCGCCGCACTTGGCAATCCCAGCCTCTCGGAAGAGCGGCCGCGATTTTCTCGGTTGTCAAACTGACAAGCCCGCATACGTTTTCGGCCATGTGTCGTCGTTTCGCCGGTCTGGCGTGCGTCCTCTTGTTGCTTTCGTTACCCGCCGAGGCCGCGCGGGTCGCTGAAAGTTTGGTCCGCATCCAGGCAACTTCACAGGACCCGAATTATCGCGCGCCGTGGAGCGCAGGCGAGGTCGCCGGCGGCGTGGGAGCAGGTTTCATCATCGCAGGTAACCGCATCATGACCAACGCGCATGTCGTCAGCAATGCGCGCTTCCTGGCCGTCTCCAAGGAGGGAGATCCCAAACCCTATCCAGCACGAGTTTTTCACATTGCGCACGACTGTGATCTCGCGTTGCTCACCGTCGACAATCCGAATTTTTTCACGAATACGGCTGCTTTGCATTTCGGAGGCATCCCCGCAATCGAGAGCACCGTCTCTGTTTATGGCTATCCTATCGGGGGAGACCGGCTCTCCGTGACCCGCGGGATCGTCTCGCGAATCGATTTTCAAACCTATACGCACTCGGGAGTAGATTCTCACCTGGCGGTGCAGATCGACGCGGCCATAAACCCGGGCAACAGTGGTGGGCCGGTGCTTCAGGAGGGCAAGGTGGTCGGCGTCGCCTTTCAAGGCTATAGCGGCGATGTTGCCCAGAATGTCGGTTACATGATCCCAACGCCTGTCATTCAGCGATTCCTGAAGGATGTCGAGGACGGGCACTACGACCGCTACATGGATCTCACCATCGCCTATCATCCGCTGCATAACCCGGCGATGCGCCGAGCTCTGGGACTCACCGATGGTGACTCCGGCGTTTTCGTTGGAAGCGTCTACGGCGGCGGCGTGTCCGAAGGACGCCTGCGACCGGGAGACGTGTTGCTGGCGATCGACGGTCTGCCCATTGCGAGTGATGGTACCGTCACCATGGACGGTGCGCCGGTCGAAATGGCCGAAGTGGTCGAACGCAAATTCAAAGGGGAAAAGGTGGATTTGAAGGTTCTTCGCGATGGAAAAGAGATCATTGTTACGATTCCACTGACGCACGCGTGGCCTTTTTCCTTGCAAGCGCAAGCTTATAACGAAAAACCACGCTTTGTTGTCTTCGGGGGGCTGGTCTTCCAACCGGTCGACGCCAACTTTATGGCTGAACACAATCCGGATGATCTGCGGCTGCATTTCTATTTCGATAATTTTATCTCCCGAAACATTTATCGAGAGCGTGAAGAGATTGTCGTTCTCAGCAACGTCCTGGCGGATCCAGTCAACGCTTATGCCTCTGAGTTCCGCTACGAGATTGTTGATAAGATCAATGGTAAGAAGATTCAGCGTATCGACGACGTCGCCGCGGCCTTCAAAACGCCTGCCGACTACTACGTGATCGATATGGTCGGAAAGGGCCGCCCCCTTGTGCTTGAGCGCAAGGCCGTCGAGGAGGCGCGTGATCGAATCACCGCGCGCTACCAGGTCACTTCTCACGAAAATCTTCAGAAATGAGAATTTCTGCGGCTTTTCTGTGGCTGGTCCTCGCTGTGCCGGTTGTTGTCCGTGGTGAAGCTGCCCTTCCCCGAGAGCCTCTCACCGCCGTGGGTTCGGTGAGCAGC